>JASHUE010000663.1:0-2895 GCA_030040195.1 Streptosporangiaceae bacterium
ACCGCGAAGGTCGCGGCTGCGCTCCGGAGGCTGCTTGATTACTGAGCATGCCCGCCGCGGCTGCGGCAAGCACCTAGCCGCAAAATTGGTGCGACGGGATCGGCCCACTCGGGGAGACTGCAACACGTGCTCTTGACGATCTCCACCACCCGCGCGCCGACGAGCGACCTGAGCTTCCTGCTGCACAAGCACCCGGACCGGGTGCAGACCTTCAGCCAGTCGGTCGGCCGGGCGCACGTGTTCTACCCCCACGCCGACCCGGCCAGGTTCACGGCCGCGCTGCTGCTCGAGGTGGATCCGGTCGGCCTGGTCCGCGGGCGGAGGGCCGGCGGCCAGGACGCCTTCGCTCTCGGGCAGTACGTGAACGACCGGCCTTATGCGGCCTCCAGCATGCTGGCCGTCGTGCTCAAGGACGTGTTCTCCACGGCCATGACCGGCCGCTGCGACGCCCGGCCGCAGGCGGCGGCGGCACCGCTGCCGCTCGAGATCGGGATCCCGGCGCTGTCCTGCCGGGGCGGAGCCGGCCTGGTGCGCCGCGTCTTCGAGCCCCTCGGCTGGCAGGTCGAGGCCGCGGCGGCCGAGCTTGACCCGGAGTTTCCTGACTGGGGCGAGTCCCGGTATCTCGGCGTGCACCTGTCCGGCGAGATGCGGCTGAAGGACGCGCTCAATCACCTGTACGTGCTGCTGCCGGTGCTCGATGACACCAAGCACTACTGGGTCTCGGCGGCCGAGATCGACAAGCTCATCAGGGCGGGCGAGGGCTGGCTGGCCACGCACCCGGACAGGGCCGTGATCACCAGCCGGTACCTGGCCCACCGGCGCGAGCTCACCCAGTCCGCGCTGGCCAGGCTGGCCGAGGCCGACGACGCCGACGCCGGGGAGATCGACAACGCACTCGAGGGCGGGCGCGACCTGGTCTGCGACGACACGCCGGTGCCGCTGAGCGAGGTGCGCCGGGGTGCCGTGCTGGCCGTCGTCCGCGCATCCGGTGCCCGCCGGGTGGGAGACCTTGGCTGCGGCGAGGGCGCGCTGGTGCGCGACCTGCTCGCCGACCGCGGCATCGAGCAGGTCGTGGCCACGGACGTGTCAGCCAGGGCGCTGCAGACGGCCGCCGGGAAGCTGCAGCTGGAGCGGATGGCCGAGTCGCAGCGCGCCCGGCTCGAGATCTTCCAGTCCTCGCTCACCTACCGCGACGACCGCCTGGCCGGTCTGGACGCCGCGGTGCTCATGGAGGTCATCGAGCACGTTGACCCGGCGCGGCTGGAGGCGCTGGAGCGCGCTGTGTTCGGACACGCCGCGCCCGGCATGGTGATCGTGACGACTCCCAACGTCGAGCACAACGTCCGGTTCGAGTCTTTGCCCGCGGGGACGCCGCGGCATCCCGATCACCGGTTCGAATGGACGAGGGCGCAGTTCAGGGACTGGGCAGGCCGGGTGGCGGCGGCGCACGGGTATGACGTCCGCTACCTGCCGGTCGGGCCAGACGATCCGGAGGTCGGACCGCCCACGCAGCTGGCCGTGTTCACCAGGCAGCCCGTGCTCGCCGGGAGAACCGAGTTCACCGGGGAGGCCCGCTGATGAGCGACGAAGCCGCGGTGGCGAACCGTGAACTCGGCATCCCCGAATTGAGCCTCGTCGTTCTCATCGGCGTCACCGGTTCGGGCAAGTCCACTTTCGGCCGGGCTCACTTCAGGCCGACTGAGGTCATCTCTTCCGACTTCTGCCGTGGCCTGGTGTCCGACGACGAGAACGACCAGGCCGCAACCGCCGACGCGTTCGACCTGCTGCACTACATCGCCGGCAAGCGACTCGCGGCCGGCCGGCTGACCGTGGTGGACGCGACGAACGTTCAGCCGACCGCGCGCCGTGACCTGGTCGCCCTGGCTCGCGAGCATGACGTACTCGCGGTTGCCATCGTCCTCGACGTTCCCGACAAGGTATGCATCGCACGGAATGCGGGCCGTCCCGACCGCGACTTCGGCCCCGACGTCGTCCGCCGGCAGAAGGACCAGCTCCGGCGCGGGCTCAAGGGCCTGAAGCGCGAGGGCTTCGCCGCCGTGCACACGCTGCGCGGTGAGTCCGAGATCGCGCACGCCCAGATCACCAGGACCAGGCTGTTCAATGACCTGCGGCACGAGACCGGGCCATTCGACGTGATCGGCGACGTCCACGGCTGCACGGCCGAGCTGTGCGAGCTCCTGTCCCGCCTCGGGTACGTGATCGGAAGAGACGAGGCCGACCGGGCAATCTCCGCCCGCCATGCCGAGGGCCGGCGAGCCATCTTCGCCGGTGACCTGGTCGACCGCGGCCCGGACACGCCCGGCGTGCTCCGGCTGGTGATGGGCATGGTAGCCGCGGGCGATGCCCTGTGCGTCCCCGGCAACCACGAGCACAAGCTGCTGCGCGCGATGCGAGGACGGGCCGTTCAGGTGAGCCACGGGCTGGCTGAATCGCTGGAGCACCTGTCCGCAGAGCCGGCCTCGTTCCGATCTGAAGTAGAAAATTTCCTGGACGGGCTTATCTCGCACTACGTGCTGGACGGCGGGAAGCTCGTGGTCGCGCACGCCGGGCTGCTCGAGCGCTACCAGGGCCGCGCCTCCCGGCGGGTCCGTGAATTCTGCCTGTACGGCCAGACCACCGGCGAGACCGACGAGTACGGGCTGCCGGTCAGGTTCCCGTGGGCACAGGAGTACCGCGGCCGGGCGGTGGTGCTGTACGGGCATACGCCCATCCCCGAGCCGGAGTGGATCAACAACACGCTGTGCCTCGATACCGGGTGCGTGTTCGGCGGCCGCCTGACCGCGCTCCGCTACCCGGAGCGGGAGCTCGTCTCGGTGCCGGCCGGCGCCGTCTACTACGCGCCGGCCCGGCCGTTTCCCACCAGTGCCACCGCGG
>JASHUE010000664.1:0-4925 GCA_030040195.1 Streptosporangiaceae bacterium
TCGTGCTCCGGCTCGTTGGGCGGGTCGAGTTCGGTGCGGAAGTCGTAGCGCATCGCGGCCATGGATCCGGCGTCGCTTCGGCTGGCGCGGCGGATCTCGGTCATCGCGTTGGTGTCGGCTGGTTGCCTGCTGCGTTCGCTGCGCCGCTGATCACAGCCTGGAGTTCGGCTGCAAGCTCGGGGGTGGCGGCGACGATCCCGCTCCAGCGCTGGCTCAGGTCCGTGCTGAACTCGATTGGTCGTGCGAACGCATCGGTGACGACCGCTCCGGCGGCCTGCGCGTACACGAGAGCGGCCACGAGGTCGACGTAGCGGTGCCGGTCGCCGCCGGCATCAGCGAACGCGTCGGTGCTGCCGGAGCAGGCCAGGATCGCCTCGAGGGTCGAGCAGCTGAGGATGCGGATCCGGGCCGAACGCTGGGCGATCTGCTGCCAGGCCGCCCAGTTGGCGTGCTGCGGCCTGAGCAGGGACATGGCGGCGCCGTCGAGCTTCGTGCGGCCGGTAGTTCTTGCCCACAGCGGGCGGCTGGCGTTGACGCTGCAGGCCCAGTCCTGGCCGGTGTCCAGCCATCTGGTCAGCGCCTCCACCGGCCGGCCGTCGACGACGATTGCACCGCTGAACGTGCAGAGCGGCACCCCGGCCAGTGCGTTGGCGGTCCCGTCCACCGGGTCCACGACCAGCGTCAGCGCCGAGCCGTTGTCGATCCAGCCCGCCTCCTCGGAGAGGATGTTGACCCCGTAGGGTGCTGCCGCCTCGATCACGGCCGCGTCGACCAGCTCGTCGAGCCTGCTCGTCGGCGTACCGTCGCCGCCGATGCCGATCTCGCGTTGCAGTTCGTCTTCTGGCACGCTGGCTCGGGCTTGACGGAACGCGGCCGCGGCCGCGTCGGCTGTGGCCGCAAGGACCTCGCCGAACTCGGTGCCTGCCGCGTCAGTCATTGCCGGTCACGCCGCCTTGGTCTGGTCCAGGGTCTCGTCGGGTGGCCCCTCGGCTACGACCTGGCCGTCGTGCAGGACGACCACCCGGTGAGCAAGCGCGCGGACCACGTCCAGGTCGTGGAAGACGCTGAGCACCGAGACCCCGGTGGTGGTGAGGTCGCGGATCAGGCTGAGCACGGTCTCGCGGTTGGCTTCGTCGAGGGCGGCGACCGGCTCGTCCAGCAGCAACAGGCGCGGCGGGCACAGCGTGCCCGCGGCCAGGTTCACTCGCTGCTGCTCGCCACCTGACAGGACGACCGGCTGCGTTCCCCACAAATCCTCAGCCAGGGACACGCGGCGCAGCGCCGTGGCGGCCGCCGTTGTCGCATCGGCCGGCTCGAGGCCGCGCCGGATCGCGGCGCGGCCGACCACCTGCAGGACGGTGCGTCGGCAATCGGGTCGCAGGAACTGGCTGACGTAGGCCAGGTCGTCCCTTCGCGCTTCGATGATCGCCTTGTCGTCGGCGCTGGCCAGGTCGATTGGGCCGTCGTCCGGGCGGCGCAGCCATATCTCGCCGGATGACGGCAGGACGCTGCGCCAGACGCACTTGAGCAGGGTCGACTTGCCGGCGCCGCTGGGTCCGACGATCGCGACGTGTTCGCCGGGGGCGACCTGGAGGTTCACGCCGTTGAGCGCGGGGACGCGCCGTTCGATCGCGTGGATCAGGAATTCCTTGCGGAGCTCGCGTACCTCGAGAACGGTGTCGGTCATGCCGGGACTCCGCGGGCGGCGTTGACCAGTTGCTGGCTGTAGGCGTGCTGGGGGTCATCGAGCAGCTGGTCGGTCAATCCTTGTTCCACGATGTGGCCGTTTCTGAGGACGACGGCCCGTGTCGAGAGCATGGAGATCACGTTCATGTCGTGGCTGACCACAAGGGCGGTGACACCGCTCTCCTCGACCAGGTCCCGGATGAGATCGAGCACGCCGGCCGCGATGCTCGCGTCCAGTCCGGTTGTCGGCTCGTCGAGGAGCAGCAGGGCGGGGTTGTTCGCCACCGCCTTGGCGAGCTGCACGCGTTGCATCATGCCGCCGGAGAAGGTGCCGACCGGGTCGTCCATGCGGTCCAGCGGCACCTCGACTCGTTCGAGCAGCTCGGCGGCCCGCGCCCGCAGACGGCCGAAGTGGCGCCAGCCCGCCGCGATCAACCGCTCGGCGATGTTCCCGCCCGCGGAGATGCGCAGGTTCAGGCCTTCCGCGGGGTCCTGATACACGATCGAGATCGTGTTGATGCGGAGACCCCTTCGTTCCCCTCCGCTGAGGGTAAATAGGTCAGTCGTGTCGTTCTTGGTGCGCAGAAGCGCTTGCCCGGCGGTCGGCGCGACGTCTCCGGCCAGGCAGCGCAGCACCGTCGTCTTGCCCGAGCCGGACTCTCCGATGATGCCGAGCGCCTCGCCCGGCGCTACCTCGAAGCCGACATCCTGGCAGGCCAGGATGTGGCCGAATCGCTTGGTCAGGCCGTTGACCTGCAGTGCCCAGTCACGCATGCGACGCCTCACTGCCATTCGCGTGCTCCTGCGGGCGGCGACGCTCGCACCAGCTGGTGTCGCTGCAGATCCAGCTGGCTCTGGCCGGCACCTCCACGAGATAGGCGTCGACGGCGCCGCAGAGCATGCAGGAAGCGCCGTCGGTGCGCTCGACCTGGAAGGCGACGTCCTCGAACGCGAGCGGCTCAACGTCGGTGTGCGGCGGCACGGCGTACACGCGCTTTTCGCGCCCGGCTCCGAACAGCGAGAGGAACTCGGCCTGGTGCAGCTTGGGCACGTCCCAGCGGGGGATCGGCGTGGTGGCCATGACATAGCGGCCGCCGACGAGCACCGGGTATCCCGTGCTCTGGGTGATCACTCCGTTGCGGACGAGATCCTCGTACAGGCTGACCCAGATCGCGCTGTAATCCGCCTCGGCGTGCATCCGCCGCAGTTCTCGCATGTCTTTCTCGACGGCCCTCAGAGGCTCGGGGACCGGAACCTGGAGGACGAGCAGCTGGTCGGTTTGGAGTGGATCTTCGGGGATGCGATGCCGGGTCTGGACGATGCTCGCTTCCCTGGCGTCGGTGGTCTGCTGGGCGCCGGTGCTCTGGACGATGAGCCTGCGGAGGTTCGCAGCGTTGACGCCGGCGTCGTCGCCCTGGTCGATCACCTTGATCGTGTCGTCTGGTCCTATCGCGGCCAGGGTCACCTGCAGTCCGCCCGAACCCCAGCCCCTGGCGACCGGCATCTCCCGGCTGGCGAACGGGACCTGGTAGCCGGGCACGGCGACGGCGGTCAGCAGCGCGTTCCGGATCTCGCGCTTGGACTGCTCGTCGAGGTGGCCGAATTCCTCGGGTGCCGTTGCCGCGGCGAGCGCGCTCACCGTCGTCGGGACACGCTCATGGGTCACGGTCATGAGGTCACGCTCACCGGCAGTGCGCTCACGGGTGCTTGAGCGGCTCCGCTGGCCTCTGCGCTGTCCGCCTGTAGCTGGTTGTTGCCCGCTTGGCCTTGCCGCTCTTCCCGCTGCTGCGCCGCGGCCCGGATCGCCGCCTTCCGGTCGACCATGGACCGGAAGGTCACGTAGTGCGGCAGCTTGAGGTGCTCGAGGAATCCGGACGCGTCGAGTCCGTCGGTCGTCATCAGCACGCTCTGCTCAAGCGGGCTTTGACCGGCGTCCCGCTCCACGGCGATGTCCAGGTTGGCCATGGCGATCGCCTTCTTCTCGTTGTGGCCGAGGCACAGCCCGTATCCGACGTCGAATACCCCGCGCTCCTCATCTGCTCCATCGAGGTCCTCGATCGCCTCGACCTCGGTGACCCGTACCGAGCCGATGGTTACCGGCTGTTCCGTCAGCGGGTGCGTGACCCTTACGGGGAGTCGGCCGTGCCGTACCTCGCCCAGGGTGACCTCGTGGATATAGCCGTCCGGACCGAGGATGTTGCGGTACCAGAGGTTGACGAGCGCCCCTGTTTCTGCCCTGGACATGACCGACAGGCGGGCAGAGCGTGGCACGCCGGGCCGGACCGGGTCCCTGGTGATGTCGTACGGTTCCGGGTCATCGGCCCGGCGTCGGTCGCGGATCATGCCCTGGCTGCGCAGCAGGTCGAGCAGTCGGCTGGGCCGCCGCGTGTCCTCGCGGGTCTTCGCCTCGCCGTTCCGGGCCTGCGGCCGCGCGGGCTCGGGCCCGGGTGGGGGCCCAGGGGAGAGCGTCGGTTGCGGCCGCGTTCCCACGTCCAGCAGCCGCCCGACGTAGTCGAGGGTCCGGCCAAGCAGCTGGGGGCCGGGCGGGACGCGGTAGGCGGGGACTATCCGGCGCAGGATCTCAAGCTCGTCGGCGTGCACGGTCAGCGCGTTGGCAAGTCGTGGTCGGGCTGCCCGGTATGCCCGCAACAGGTGTGCCGCCTCGATGATGTCGCCTTCCGCCTGCCGGAGCGCAATCGCCGCCAGTTCCGGGGCCCACAGGCCGGCCTCGCCCATGACTCTGTCGACGGCAAAGCTCAGCCGCTCCGTTAGCTGGTCCAGGCCAAGCGGCGGACTGGACCCGCCCTCCCGCTTCGACCGCACGAGTTCTTCCGCGGCGAGGATCGCCTCCAGGCCGCCGCGGGCGGCCGCGTAGCCCATTCAGACCACCACCTGACGCGTCGAGCGTGGCAGGCCGGCAACCTGACCGCGCTCGTCGACGAGCCACACGTCAACTCCGGCCGGAAACGCCGCGTTCACGGCCCGCAGCGCGTCGAACACATCGCTGCTGACGCCGTCCACTCCGAGCTGGATGCAGTCGGGCACGCCAGGACCGGAGAACTCGATCGTTACCTCGCCGGGGCCGCCAGCGATCAAGGTGTCGCAGCCCAGGCCGACCTTGGCGCCGTCCTCCGGCGCCATCGACGAGCCGCGCCGCAGCTGCGAAATCACCGTCGGGTCGGTCAGACCGTAGAGCGCTACGAGCTCCGCCTCGGCGATGTCGGCGGGCGATGCCCCCG
>JASHUE010000665.1:0-4900 GCA_030040195.1 Streptosporangiaceae bacterium
GGCCGGCTGCGGGCGCCCCCTGAGGCGGGACGCGGCCAGAGCAGTCCGATTCGCATGGCAAAATATCGGCCGTGAAGATCCGCCGCGCTCTCGGCTGGGTGACCGGCAACTGGCTGTTCAGCGGTGCCTTCGCAATCGGCCTCGTCCTGCGCTTGATCACCATGCTGGGCTTCCCGCCCGCTATCTGGTTCGGCGGCGACTCCGTCTCGTACGTGAACTCGAGCCTGCACTTGTGGCCAGGGGTATCCAGGGAGTCGGGCTACGGGGTCATGCTCAAGTTCCTTGAGCCTTTCCGCAGCTTCGTGGTCGTTGTCGCCGTCCAGCACCTGATGGGCCTGGCCGTCAGCGTGATGATCTACGCCCTGCTGCGGCACCGCTACCGGCTGCCAGCCTGGGGGGCGACGCTGGCCGCCCTGCCGGTGCTGCTGGATGTCTACGTGATCCAGCTTGAGCAAGAGATCCTGGCCGACTCGGCCTTCACGTTCCTCTGCGTCGCCGCCGTCACGCTCGTGCTGTGGTGGCCTGACGACCAGCGGCCCAAGTGGTCGCTGCCGTGGGCGGCCGCGCTGTTCGCGATCGCCTCGACGTTCTGGCCGGTCGGCCTGCCCCTGGTGATCGTGTTGCTGATCTACATGATCGTCCGCCGGTTCGGCTGGCGCCGGGTTGCCGCGACGGCCGTCGGCGGAGCCATCCCCCTGGCCCTGTACCTGGGCTGGTTCGACGTCCGCTACCACCAGGCCGCCTTCAACGACAGCGACGGCATCTTCTTGTGGTCACGCACCATGACCTTCGCCGAGTGCTCGGTCATCAAGCCGCCCGCCGACCTGCGGCCGCTCTGCCCGACCGGGCCGCCGTCCAGTCGGCCGTCCGCCCCCTACTACATCTGGGAAGCCAACACGCCGCTGCTCAAGGTGGGGACGGGCGGCACGAACCGGTTCAGCCCGTCACGGAACGCGCTCGCGGAGAAGTTCGCCGTCGAGGCCATCGAGGCCCAGCCCGTCAGCTTCGCCGACGTCGTCTTCCGCGGCTGGCTGCTCACCTTCAGCTGGAACCGGCCAAATGTGCCGAGCGCGTCGATGGCCGCCAGGTATCAGTTCTCCGATGCGACCCAGACGCAGAACTCGCTGGCCGGGACGTCGAAGTCCGTCATTGACGCCGGGATTGCGGCGTTGCACCTAGTGCAGAAGGAGTACACCGGCGGCCACACGGCTGACACCAGGGAGGTCCAGCCGTTCGCCGATTTCATGATCGACTATCAGCGGGTGTTCTACGTGCGGGGCACCATGCTGGGCCTGCTCATGCTGATCGGCCTCGGCGGGATCGTGGCGGCCTGGCGGCGAGACGGCTTCACCCGGCTGCGCGGCTGGGGCGGACCGGCACTCTTCCCGTTCGTCGCCGCGCTGACGATGGAGGTCGTTCCCCCGCTGACCGCGAACTTCTCGCTCAGGTACGTCGTCCCCACGATCCCGGTGACCTGCCTGGCGGCGGCGCTGGCCTTCGCCCGGACGCTGCCGAAGAGCGCTGCCGCAGATGCCGCGGGCTCGCTGGAAACCGGGCTGGACGCCGCGGCTCAGCAGCCCGCGCCAGAAACGGCAGGAGCCGGAGCTGAGGCGCCACCAGTGGATGCGCCAGGGGCCGGCGCACTCGCCCCGGGAGCCTCGGGAAACCCGGTCGGGACACTTAGCCGGCACGAAAGCACCGACCAGGCGGGCCACAGCCCATCGTGACCGATTGAACGCGCTGCGGTAGCAGCTTCGGCGCCTCAGCGCTCCTAACTGCCATTAGAGTCGTCAGTACTATGACCGAGAACGGCTCGCCCCTGCCGCTGCTGTCCCGATACGCCATAATGGTAGATGTCGGGTATATATATGCGTCGGCCGGCGAGTTGCTCTTCAGCGCCGCCTCGCGTCGGGAGTACCGGGTCGACGCGGACAAGCTCATCCAGGCCCTCAGCAGACAGGCCGATGAGCAGATCCGGGGCGAACTGCTGCGGGTTTACTGGTACGACGCCGCCCGCGACCGGGTCCCCACGATCGACCAGCGGGTCATCGCCCAGATGCCCTGGGTGAAGCTGCGGCTGGGCAACCTTAATGCCAGAGGCCAGCAGAAGGGGGTAGACGCCCAGATCAGGGCGGATATGGAGGCGCTGGCGCGGCACCGGGCCATAACCGACGCGATCCTGGTGGCCGGCGACGAGGACATGGTGCCTGCGGTGGAGGCCGCCCAGGCATTCGGCGTGCGGGTGCACCTTTGGGGCGTGGAGCCTCCTTACGGTACAAACCAGGCAGAACGGCTGGTCTGGGAGTCCGACACGGTCGACGTGCTCGAGCGCTCGTTCGTGGAGCCGTTCTTCACCCGGCAGCTCACGCCGGAGACGCCGACCTCCCCCATCACGCCGGATGCCGTCGGCCTGTCCCGTACGGGCCAGCCGGTGTCGACGCAGACGGTTCAGGGCGCGCCGTCACCGGCGCAGGTATTCGGTGACCGGCACGCCTCCCGGCCCTACTCGCGGCCGATCCCGGTCCCGCACCTGTCCGTGGGCAGGCTGGGCCCGGACCGCGAACGGGTGGAGCAGGCCGGCGAGCATGTGGCCCAGAAGTGGATCCTGACCCGCGGCGAGGACAACATCCGCGACCTGCTGCCCGGCCCGATCTTGCCACCGGTGATCGACAAGGAGTTGCTCGTCGATGCCGAGAAGGAGCTGGGCCTGTCGCTGCGCGCCTACCAGGAGGCCAGGGAATGGCTGCGGGATGCGTTCTGGGCTAGAGTGCATCGCCAGTTCGGCATCGGGGTCGGCAAGTCGAAGGGCTGAGAGCGACAGTGCCAGCGGACTCCCCTTCTGCTCCGGCTGCGGAGCCGTTGCGTTCTGCGGTCCGCGTAATCCGCGGCGAGCCTACGGCGGACGAACTCGCGGCCGTCGTCGTGGTCCTGGCCGCTCGCGCGGCACGGGCCGGCGGCGAGCCTGCGCCCCGGCCGCCTCGGTCGGAGTGGGCGGCCAAGGCCAGGCAGATGCGGCCGCAGCTGACCCCGGCCCAGGTGCCTGGCGGGCCAGCGCCCTTCCGCACTGACTTCGGCCCGCCCGCGTCAGTCGACGCTGTCGAATCGCGGCCGGGCCGACATCAAGTGGCTGACGTCGGTTCCTGGCGACACACCTCGTTCCCCCTCATGACGGGTGAAAATAAGGGCGCCCGCGGTTCCGCCCACCCTCGCCGAGGATCCGCTCACCCGCAGCCAGGAGCCCTCCCGCAGCGCGAGCACCGGCACGTCGTTCTCCTCGAGGAACTCCCGGATCCGCTGCGGTCGCGTCTCACCCTGATGCTGGCTGCCGGGGTCAGGGTCGAAATAGTGCGGGTTGATCTGGAACGGGATCAGGCCGAGCGCGTCCAGCGAGGCCGGCTCCACGATCGGCATGTCGTTGGTGGTCCTGATCGTGGGGCACGCGACGTTCGAGCCCGCGCTCGCGCCAAGGTAGGGCATCCCGGCCTCAACCCGCTCGCGGATGACTGGCAGCAGCTGGCCGGCCTGCAGTACCCGCAGGAGCCGGAAGGAGTTGCCGCCGCCGGTGAACACCGCGTCGGCGGCGGCGACCTCGCGCGCCGGGTCGGCCACGACGTGGGCGCCTGCCACCCGCACCGACAGCGGCGCCAGGGCCGCCGTCATCGCCTCGGTGTAGCGGTCGGGGTCGCTGCTCGCGTAGGGCAGGAAGAGCAGCCTGCTGCCTGGCGGTACAAGCTCGCCGATCTCGGCCAGCACATGCTCGAGGAACCCGAGGCCAGGACTGACGGAATTGGACAGCAACAGCAGCTCTGGCACGGCGCACTCCGGACGGGTATCGGATGATTCTGCTGGCTAACCGGGCCAGCCTACGGCCGCGGCTGGAGCCAGCCGGCCGAGCGGTCGGACTAGTGCGTTCTCACCTAGACTCCTCACAGTCGGAGGGAGACAACGCCGGTGCGAAAGGTCCTTATCGCCAATCGCGGCGAGATAGCGGTCCGCATAGTGCGGGCTTGCCGGGACGCCGGGCTGGTCAGCGTGGCCGTCTACGGCGAGGCCGACCTGGACGCGCTGCACGTCTCGATGGCAGACGAGGCCTACGCGCTGGGCGGGCAGAGCGCGGCCGAAAGCTACCTGGACATCGGCAAGATCCTCAAGGCTGCGGCCGACAGCAGTGCGGACGCCGTGCATCCCGGCTATGGCTTCCTGGCCGAGAACGCGGACTTCGCCCGGGCCGTCATCGACGCTGGCCTGACCTGGATCGGCCCGCCGCCGGCCGCGATCGAGGCTCTCGGCGACAAAGTGGAGGCACGGCACATCGCCAAGCAGGTCGGCGCGCCGCTTGCGCCCGGCACTGACGGACCGGTCAGCGGGCCCGCGGAGGCCGAGGCGTTCGCCGCCGAGTACGGGCTACCGATCGCGATCAAGGCCGCGTTCGGCGGCGGAGGCCGCGGCCTCAAGGTGGCCAGGACGATGGAGGAGATCGCGCCCCAGTATGAGTCCGCGGTCAGGGAGGCGACCGCGGCCTTCGGCCGCGGCGAGTGCTTTGTCGAGCGCTACCTGGACCGCCCGCGGCACGTCGAGACGCAGTGCCTGGCCGATACCCAGGGCAATGTCGTGATCGTGTCCACCAGGGACTGCTCGCTGCAGCGCCGCCATCAGAAGCTGGTCGAAGAGGCGCCGGCGCCGTTCCTGACCGCCGAGCAGGACAAGCAGCTGCGCACCGCCTCGGCGGACATCATGCGCGCGGCCGGTTATGTCGGCGCCGGCACGTGCGAGTTTCTGGTCGGGCAAGACGGCACCATCTCGTTCCTTGAGGTCAACACCAGGCTGCAGGCCGAGCACCCGGTCACCGAGGAGGTGAGCGGCATCGACCTGGTCCGAGAGATGTTCCGCATCGCCGACG
>JASHUE010000666.1:0-3024 GCA_030040195.1 Streptosporangiaceae bacterium
CGCGGTCCCTGCCTGCCCGGCCGCGTGCCAGCCCGGCTGTGTGCCGACGCGGTCCCTGCCTGCCCGGCCGCGTGCCAGCCCGGCGGCGAAGTCCGCGCGAGGCCGACTCCCTGCAAGTTGTCACACTCCCTGCAAGTTGTGCGGTACATAACCGGCCAAAGCGAATGCAAAAAAGCCGAGAACTTACAGGGAGTGCGAGAACTTACAGGATGTCGGTGCGGGCGCAGCCTCGACATCCTCGGGTGGGCCTGCCACGAACATAGGCCCGGCTCGCAGGCCTGCTCGAGCCGACGACGGCACGGCAGGTTTCCCCCTGATTGCCGACGAGGGCCCGCTGCGACCAGCGATCTAGCAGCCGCAACTCAGCTTCCTCTTGCCGTCCGCAAAGGCCTAGTAAAGAATCAAAGGAAGGGCCTGCGCGGGGAGGGCCCGGAGGTAGGCATCTCCCGGGAGGTGGCGCTGTGGCCTTGTCGCAGGATGAGCAGCGCATCCTTGACGAGATGGAGCGTAATCTCGCCGCTGACGATCCCCGGCTCGCAGCACGTCTCGGCTCATTCGGCCAGCCGCGACTGCCGGGTCAAATCAAGATGCACCATGCCCGGACCATCGGCGGTGTTCTCGCGCTCGCGCTCATCGCCGCGGTCACGGTCATGGTCTTCCTGGTCAGCCCGTTCGCGAATCACGTGCGGAACGGGCAGGGACCGCGGGGCACACCCTCAGCCGCTGCGAGGACGACGCCGTCATCCAGGACCACCTCGGCCAGGACCGCCGGGTCCAGCAACTCCGCCACCGGAAGTGCAGTCAAGACGCCCGCCGTGGCTAAGGATGCTAAGGGCTCTGGCGCATTGAGGGACGCCAAGAACTCGACTGCGCCGCGGCGCTAGCGGCCGGGCCGATGGCCCTGCGGCTCACGCCGCCGATGGCCCTGCGGCTCACGCCGCCGATGGCGCTACGACTCCCGCCATAGCTGGAGCAGGTACTGCTCCATGCCCTCGAGTTGCTTGCGCGCCTGCTGGAAGTCGTCGCTGAGCGGATCATCGTGCTGCTCGAAGAGCTCGGCATAACTCTGCAGCGCGGCCGCCCGGTTCCTGGTGTAGATGCGAACGCCATAGTCGCCCACTCCGCCCGACAGCCGCAGGCCGGCCACGGCCTTGCCGCCGGAACCCATATCGACGGTGAGCTGACCGCGCAGATACAGAACGCACTTGGCCTCATCCTCGTAGCCGTCACTAAACGGCGGCGGAGCGTCATCCCACTCCTCGACCGTCAGCTGCACGCCGAGGTGCTGCTGCGCGCAGGCGACGATGAGCTGGTCGCGGCTCGTGCTGATGAGCGCATCGATCGGCGGCGCCGGCGCGTCTGGAGCATCCGGATCCGCGACAGGATCGTGGACGCGGAACATCATGCGCTCCGGGAAGACCGGAATCTCCAGCCGAAGCACCCTACGACTCACGGGCCCCCCTGTGGGCGAATAGCATTCCTGGTTTACAGGATGCTCCGTGGTGACCTGAATTGCCTGCCCAATTGGTGATAAAGACTTCGGTATGACGCTGAGTGCCGGCCACGTTACGTGCAGGCTAGCTATCCTCCGGGCATGACGGGCATCAACGTGGCAGGCGAGGTTCCCGGCGTCACACACCGTTACGTTCATGCGGGCGACCTGCGCATGCACATAGCCGAGGCCGGAACGGGCCCGCTCGTGCTATTGCTGCACGGGTTCCCGGAGAGCTGGTACTCCTGGCGCCACCAGCTCACGGCGCTCGCCGGGGCCGGATACCACGCCGTCGCGCCCGATCAGCGCGGCTACTGCCTCACCGGACCGCCGGACACACCGGGCCGGCAACCGCAGATCGGCGACTACACGATGCTGCACCTGACCGGCGATGTAATCGCACTGATGGATGCGCTCGACGCCGAGCAGGCTGTCGTCGCCGGGCATGACTGGGGCGCGCCAGTGGCCTGGCACGCAGGCCTCTTCCGGCCCGACCGGATCAGCGGAGTGATCGCGCTCAGCGTGCCGTACCGTCCGCGCGGCAGCGCTCCGCCGATCGCGACGCTGCGCTCGCTGCTGGGCGAAAGCTTCTACATGGTGTACTTCCAGGAGCCCGGCGTCGCCGATGCGGAGCTGAGCCGCGACCCTGAGGCCACGTTCCGCAACGTGCTCTACAGCCTGTCCGGCGAGGCGCCAGGGATGACGCTCATCCCAGCCGGCGGCGGGTTCCTTGACGCGGGCTCGCAGCCGGCCTCGCTGCCAGCCTGGCTGACCGAGCGTGATATCGACGCCTATGTCGCGCAGTACGCGCAGTCCGGCTTCACCGGGCCGCTCAACTGGTACCGCAACCTGGACCGCAACTGGGAGCTGACTGCCGCGTGGCAGCACGCACCGGTCCGGGTGCCGGCCTTGTTCATCGCGGGCAGCAAGGACCCCGTCATCGGCTTCATCCCCGTCGGCGGGCTAGCCGGCGCGGTGCCAAAGCTGACCGAGTCAATCATCCTGCCCGGCTGCGGTCACTGGACCCAGCAGGAGCGACCCGCCGAAGTCACCGACGCGATGATCGGGTTCCTGCGGGGTCTCGGTCTCGGCTAACCGGACCGGCCGTAGCGTGGCTTGCCGAGCTTGAGGCGCTCCCTGGCCTCCTGCCAGAGCGACGCGTACTGCCGGGACGCCTGGCTCCTGGGCGAGAACACCGCGACCGGGGCACGGTGCACTGACATCTGCTCAATCACCGAGAGCGCGGGAATCACCGCCGTAGCGAAGTTCGGACGCTGCGCCGGGAGGTCCTGGGCGATCTGCGTGTGCAGCCGCTTCCGCCGGTCGATCATCGAGAAGAACGCGAGCACCTGCGGCCGGTGCCCGTTGAACCCGGCCACGAACTCGGTGAGCTGGTCCAGCGTGCGTACCGACAAGGTGGTCGGGATCAGCGGTACCAGCAGCAGGTCGGCTGCGTGCAGGACGCTCTCCGACAGCAGCGAGATGCTCGGCGGGCAGTCGAGTATGACGATGTCGTACTCGCGCTTCAGCGG
>JASHUE010000667.1:0-5618 GCA_030040195.1 Streptosporangiaceae bacterium
GCTCACACCGACTCGGCCACCCCGGCCGGCCCCGCCACCCCGGACACCCCAGCCGAGGCGGACTCGGCCACCCCGGCCGGCTCCGTTACCCCGGACACCGCAGCCGAGGCCACCCCGGACACCCCGGACACCCCGACCGCCGCCCGCAATGCGCACCCGCCCGCAGGGGACAGCGAGAACAACGCCGCCGATGGCCAGCAGGGCCTCTCGGGAGTGCGCGACGTGTTTGAGCGCCGGCTGCCGGATCGGCCGCTCATCGCCGCCGCCGCGGCGTCCGGACGACGCGGAAACGGGGCCGGGCGCCAGACGCCAACGACCGCCAAGGCGGCCGAGGGCCTGGCGGCGGGACCCGCCTGGACCGGCTGCTTCGGCGAGACGCTGATTCCGGCCGATCTCCAAGCCCGCCCCGACGACGACCAGCCCTGGCGAACACACATCGCCGGCCCTGGCTCGGTGGCGATCGCGACCGCCAGGGCGTTCCGCAGCGCCACCCGCGCGACCCGGACACTCGCCGTCCTTTCTGATCCTGCCGATGCCGATTCCCGCGCGGCCGCGCTGCGGGCGGCACGGGACGCCGTCGGCACCGGGCAGCTGGT
This sequence comes from Streptosporangiaceae bacterium, assembly GCA_030040195.1. Classification (GTDB taxonomy): domain Bacteria; phylum Actinomycetota; class Actinomycetes; order Streptosporangiales; family Streptosporangiaceae; genus JAJYUU01. Next base: position 597 of record JASHUE010000667.1, read on the forward strand.
AGTGCTAACCACGGGTCCTGGCTTTACTGGCTTCTTCGCAGGACTTCAGGCTGAGCACCCCGAACTCGGAGTAACGGTCCTGCGGATCAAGAACCCGACCAGGAGCCTCGGCCTCGCCAGGCCGTTCGCTTACGCCGAACCGGGAACGTTCCGCGAACTCGTGCTCGGAGCGGACGGCTCGATCTGCGAGCCAGCGCTCACACAGGTACCGCTCACTGGCGGAGGCGCGTTCCCGCTCGGCCCAGACGGCGTCGTGCTGGTGAGTCGCGGTACCAGGGGTGCCGGCCTGGCCCTGGCTCAGGTCCTTGCCTGCTGCGGCACGCCCGTCGCGGTGATCGGCCGCGCCACCGACGGCGACGACAGCGAGCTCGTGTCCGGGCTCGAGCAGTTGCGGTCCGCCGGCGCGCGGATCGGCTACGAGGTCATCGACATCGCGAACCAGGCGAGCTTGACCGCCGCCGTTGAGCGCATCGAGGCCAGGCTCGGACCAGTTACGGCCATTGGTCACGCAGTCAGCCAGGGCGCTCCCGTTCGGCTCATGGATCTAACCGATGTCGAGATCGCCGATCACGTCGCGGGCGAAACCGCGACCCTCGACCGCCTTGTGGGGTCCGTCCGGGCAGGTCAGCTGCGGATGATCGTGACCTTCGGGTCGGTTGCCGGACGTTATGGCCTGGCCGGCGCGAGCATGCTCGCGCTGAGCAGCAGTGCGCTGGCCGGACAGGCCGCGCAGCTGGCCGCGGCCGCCGGGAACTGCCGCAGCCTGCACATCGACATTCCGGCCTGGTCGACCAGCGGCCTGGGTGATCTCCCTGAGCTGGCCAGCGATTTCGCCGCGGCAGGCACCGCGCCGATCGACGTGGGCGCGGCATCGCGGCTGCTGCTCAAGATCCTCACGACACCGGACCTGCCAGAGCGGCTCGCTCTTCACGGCCGGGTCAGCGGACCGGCGGCCAGGACGGCCTGGCGGCCGGGCGCAGCCGAACTCGCCGCGGCCGGTCTCGCCAGCGGAGGGCGATTCCTGCAAGACATCAAGGTCTACTACCCGCAGACCGAACTGGTCTGCACGGCTCGACTCTCTGAGGCTGCCGATCCCTACCTTGCCGACTACCGCGTTGACGGGCTTGCCGTGCTCCCCGAGGCGCTTGTCCTCGAGGCGCTGGCCGAGGCTGCCTCCGTGCTCGCAGGCCGGACGGTCAGAAACGCGAGCCATGTGCGCCTGGACTGGCCGATCGTGATTCCGGCCAACGGCGAGGCCGAACTGCTGATCAGTGCACAGCGGACCGGTACCGCCATTACGGCCGTGCTGCGATGCGGGGATAGCTCGTTCGCGATAGAGCACGCCCGCGCCGAGTTCTCCTGGGCCGACGCGGCCGTCATGCCCGCACCGCGCCATGCCAGACCGCCACGTGCGCTGGCCCACCTGCCCTCGGGGCCGTCGGGGCTCGTCGACGGGGCCGAGTTGTACGGGCCGATTGCCTTCCAGTCCGGCCGGTTCCGCCGGATCGCGTTGCTCCACGACGTCACGACCAGGTCCTGCCGCGCGCTTGCCCGCGGCGGCGACGATGAACCGTGGTTCGCTCCCGACGGCCCGCTGGCGGACATGGCATTCCTGCTCGGCAGCCCAGGGCTGAACGACGCCGCCCTGCACGCCGTGCAGGCCTGCGTGCCGCACCGGCGAGTGCGGCCCGCCGGGTGCGAATCGGTGGCGTTCTCCGCCAGGGCGGCCGAGGGAGCAGTGGAGATCCGGGCGGTTGCGGAACGGGACCCGGGCGGCGAGAGGCCTACAGGCGAGCGAGAGCCCGGGCCGGACATGACCGCAGAATCGAGCCCGACTCCTCAATCGAGCACCACCGGAGTGCCGGCCGCCGAACCAGCACCCGCCGCGGCGCCGCCATCAGAACCCGCGTCGGCTGGCGCACCCGTTGCGGACTCGCGCCTGCGGTCGAAGCGCGGGCGCCGCGCCGCGCGGCGTATCACCGACAGCGAGGTCGAGCAAGCGACGCGCGGACCGGCTGCGGGCACCGACCCGGCAACGGCGACGGACGCGGCCGATCAGCCAGAGACCGCAGTGCCGGCGCCGGCTCACGCGCCTGAGGTGCCCGGGCATCTGGCTGCCGGGGACGACGGCGTGTCGGCTGACCTGGCCAACGAGCGGTGGGACATTGAGGCGGTCGACTCAGCGGGACATCTCCTGGTCGCCTGGCGCGGAGTGGTGCTGCAGGACGCGGGCCCGCTGCCGCGGAACTCGGCTTGGCCGCCGTCGCTGTTGTCCGTTTACCTTGAGCGCGCCAGCCGCGAACTCGGCCTCGATCCCGGCCTGCGCATCACCGTCGGCTGCGGCCAGCCAGCCGGGCCGGGACCAGAATTCCTGGCGCAGGCAATCCCCAGGCAGGCATCTGCCGCCGAGATGACCGAGCCAATGGCGGCAGTCGCCCGCCCCGACGCTCCCGCAGCGAACGTGGCGATCGCGACCGGCCTAGGCCCGCTGGCCGGCTTCAGCCTCAAGGCCACCGCCAACGTGACAGTCGCGTGCGGCTGGAACGCGGTAGAGCCGGGCCATCGACACAACCAACCGCCGGCCGGCCTCGTGCCGATCTACGCCAGGCTGCGTGGCGAACTGGCCGAGGCGCCTGCCACATTGGCTGCCAGGCTGCGGGCGATATGCGGTTGCCTGGCCATGGTCGGACTGCAGCCAAGCGAGCCCGTCTCCTTCCGGCGGACCACTAGCGATGGGTGGGCGCTGCTGGAGACGGCGGCGGTCAGCGTCGCCTCGACGATAGTGAACGTCAGCGGCGTCGCCACTCCGGTCGCCATCGCGATACTGACCGGCCGGTCGCCCGCCAGCTTCCCGGCGCGCGCGAAGGCTGGGTCACGGGACTTCGAATCGCCGGCGCCCGCGAAGACCGCGCAGCCGGAGGACAAACCGGCCCAGCCCGCGAAGCCCGCGCGGCCGGACACCAAGTCGCCCCGGCCCGCGAAGACCGCGCGGCCAGACACCAAGTCGCCCGCGCCCGCGAGGGCCGGGTAGCGAGAGGCACGCATGGGGACAGAGCAGCTGCCTGCCTGACCCTGGACAGCTGCCGGCGGACCGCCATGATCTCTATCTCGACGATGGCGACGGTTGCAGTCGGTCTGTCACACTACGACTAGAACTATGTTCTAGTCGAAGGCGGCTGCACCATGACCACTCCCGCTACCCCTCCCGTCGAAGGCGTCGACCTGTCGCTGGTGGAGTTCTGGCAGCAGCCGCTGCACGCGCGACACGCCGATTTCGCCAAGCTCCGGGCGCTGGGCGAGCCGGCCTATTTCAGCCTTCCTGAGGGACCGTTCAGCACCCCAGGCGACGGCTACTACGCATTCGTCTCGCACGCCGACGTGTCCGAGGCCAGCCGGCAACCCGAGCTGTTCTCCTCGGCTAGGGGCGCGACGAGCATCGAGGACCTGCCCGTTGAGTTCAATGAGTACTTCGGCTCCATGATCAACATGGACGACCCGCGGCACGCCCGGCTGCGCCGCATCGTGTCCCGCGCGTTCACGCCCAGGATGATCAAGAAGTTCGAGGAAGACGTGCAGCGGACCGCGGCCGCGATCGTCGACGAGCTGCTCGTCACCGGCCCATGCGACTTCGTCCAGCACGTTTCCGCCAAGCTGCCGCTGAAGATCATCTGCGAGATGATGGGCATCGGTAATGAGCACTTCGACATGGTGCTGCGCAACACCAACATCATCTTGTCTGGTGCCGATCCGGAGTTCCTCAGCGAGGACATGAACGAGGCCATCACCCAGCTGCTGACGGCCGGCAAGGACCTGGCCGACCTGGTGATGGCGATAGCGGCCGACCGGACCGAGCATCCCCAGGATGACGTCATCACTGCCCTCGCGAACGCCAACATCGATGGAGAGCAGCTCACGCCGGCCGAACTCGGCTCGTTTTTCATCCTCCTCGTCGTGGCCGGGAATGAGACGACCAGAACGGCCATCTCACACGCGCTGAACCTGTTTACCGAGCATCCCGACCAGCGCGAGCTATTGCTGGCCGACCTTGAGGGCCGACTGCCGTCGACGGTTGAGGAGATCGTCCGCTACGTGTCACCCGTCATGTTCATGCGGCGCTCGGTCACCAGGGACTGCACGCTAAACGGCCACAGCTTCCTCGAGGGTGACCGGTGCGTGCTGTTCTACTGGGCGGCAAACCGGGACGAGTCCGTATTCACCGACCCCGGCCGGTTCGACATCACCCGCTCGCCCAACCCGCACGTCGGCTTCGGCGCCGCGGGGCCGCACTTCTGCCTCGGCGCGCACCTGGCCCGCCGCGAGATCACGGTCATGCTCCGCGAGCTGATGACGAAGGTGCCGACCATCCGCGCAAGCGCAGAACCCGACCGCCTCCTGTCCAGCTTCATCAATGGGATCAAGCGCCTGCCCTGCGAGTTCGGTTAGGGAACGAGCTCGGCGCCTGGCCGGACTCGTCCGCCCGCGACCTCAACCGGACGAGCCAGTCGGCCGCCCGCTCGAGCCGGGACGTGGGCTCGGCAGACGTGAGGACGACTTTTTCGCGCAGCTGACCCGCCCGGCCGGCGAGCATCCTGACCAGCCTCTCCTGTGTTACCACGCTGAGGTGTGACAAGCGCCCAGCCATGATCACCACAGCAGGACGACATATTCACATAACTAGCTGTGACCCCTACTGCACAACGTGTATAACTGGAGGACCCACGCGGCGCGCAGGACCCGGACATGACCGGGCGGGGGGGAAAGGGCCGCTGGTAATGGGGGAACCGTTAGTCGCGGAGGGGGACCTTCGTCTGGGGCCGTTCGATCCCCGGCGGGATCGCCCGGCTGCGCGTAGCCCGGGACGGCCGGGTGGCAGGCGGCAAACGAGGGTCGCGATGAGCGGAGGGGGACCTTCGCCCTGTGGGCGACGCCACCCGGGGGCGTGGCGTCGTCTGCAGGCGGAGGCCCCGGTCACCCCAGTGCGCTGATCTTGCCCGCCAACTCGAAGTCGGCCTCGGTCAGGCC
>JASHUE010000668.1:0-5921 GCA_030040195.1 Streptosporangiaceae bacterium
GGTCGAGTCGCTGCCATCGCGCGCCGACTGCCGAGAACAACGCGGCGACGGACTCGGGAATCGCGACGTCGGCGGACATGGCCAGCGCGTCGTCCGGCGACCATTCGCCTGGTGTGACGGTCTCCCGCAGTGGTAGTTCCCGGCGCCCGGCGGCCGCGACCTTCCACCCGGCGGCCAGGAGCTTCCTGGTGATCGCCCGGCCGAGACCTGATCCCGCGCCGGTAACGACGGCCACGCCGGTAGTCGTCAACGTCGTCCTCTTGGCTAGGGTGCGCGCAAGCAGCCGACGGCGCAGTACGGCCGCAGGCTGCGCTCACGATACCGTGGCTGACCGGGCCACCGCGGATCGTCGGCTGGCCGCCCGTCAGGGTAGTTCGGCCGTGAGCCCGAAGCGCGCGAATATTTCCGCGCCAGAGACCGCGGCGGCGCTGTCGCCGCTCGCGACATAGGGCAGGAGGAAGCCGGTGACGGCAGCGACCTTGTCGCCCGCGAGGGTCAGCACGTCGATCACGGCCGGGACATAGCGGCTGGAGTCTGGATCGAGCAGGTAACACCCGATGGCCAGCTGGCCGTTCGCGTATGCGGGACGGTGCATCCAGCGCTCCGTGAGCGGGCCTGCCAGCATGAACTCCCTGATGGCCTGATGGCCCTGGAACCAGGTCGGAATCGGCGGCATCGACCATGTAGCGTCCTGCGTCAGCATGCTGATCAGGGCGTCCGCATCCCCGCCCTCCAACGCGTCGGCGTAGCGTTGCGCGATCTCCCGCACGCCCTCATCGCCGAGGTCGCGCAGTGTCGACTGCTGGCTGCGGGCCGGAAGTCCGCGCTGGACGGTGGCCCGGGCACGCTGGAGGGCGCTGTTGACCGCCGCCACTGACGTGCCGAGCTGGGCCGACACCTCGGCCGCGGAGAACGCGAGCACGTCCCGCAGGATCAGGACGGCTCGCTGCAGCGGCGGCAGGTGCTGGAGCGCGACGATAAAGGCCAGCTCGATACTCTCGCGCCGGTCGTATCGCGCCTCGGGCGAGGGCGGCGGATCGCCGGCGAGCCACCGGTCGGGGAAGGGCTCGAGCCAGACGGCATCCGGCAGCGCGGCGGCGAGATCCGCTCCGCCCGCTCCGGGCGGGCCGAAGCTGACGGGCAGCTCGCGCCGTGACCGGCGCCTGGTGATGTCGAGGGCGCTGTTGGTAGCGATCGCGTACAGCCAGGCACGCAGGGAGCTGCGTCCCTCAAAGCCGGCCAGGTTACGCCAGGCGCGCAGCAGCGCGTCCTGCAGGGCGTCGTCGGCATCGTGCACCGAGCCGAGCATGCGGTAGCAGTGGGAGCGCAGCTCAGCACGGTAGCCCTCGACGAGGTCGCCGAACGCGCCGTCGTCGCCGGCCCTGGCCAGGCCGAGCAGGGTTACCTCATCTGCATGCGCGCGGCTGGGAGCACTCATCGTCACCACGCTAGCGTGCACCGTAGGGCTGCGGGCGTCATGGTCAACCTCCTCCGCGGGTCTGCGGCCGGTCGCGCCGCCGGAGTACAAGACGGGTCGGAAGGCCCGGACTAATCGGAGCGCGGGAATCTGCGCCCGCGCCAGCCGGGACGATGTCCGGCCGTGGAAGACTCATGGCGATGACCGCGGATTACCCCGAGCGTCTGCTGGCGCGTGAGCCCGCGCCGCCGTATGAGGGGGAAGGGCCGTTCGCGCTGTGGCACTTCAGCGAGGATCCTTCGCTGAGCCGGTTCCGGCCGCACGTGCCCGCCACCAACCCCGACGCGCGGCCACTCGTCTGGGCAGTGGACACTCGCCACGCGCCGCTGTTCTGGTTCCCCAGGGACTGCCCGCGCGGTTGCATATGGCCAGTGCCGGCCACCACCCGCGAGGATCGGGAGCGCTTTTTTGGGTCGACCGCCGCGAACCGGATCCATGTCATGGAGTCCGGCTGGCTCGCGCACATGCAAGCCTGCCGGCTCTATGCCTACCGGTTCCCGGCGCACGCGTTCCGGCCACATGAGGAGGTCGGCGGCTACTGGGTCTGCGACGAACCGGTGGAAGCGGTCGGGCGGGAAGTCGTCGACGACCTGGTGGGCAGGCATGCCGACGCGCGGATCGAGCTGCGGATCACGCCGTCTATCTGGCCGTTCTGGCGGCGGGTCGCGGGGTCAACCGTTGGCTTCAGCGGATTGCGGTTGCGCAACGCCGCTTCGCATCCTGACCAGCTCAGATAGCCTCCGGGCTCAGCTGGCGGACTGAACAAGAGGGTGGAGCTCGATGACAGAGCCTTATCCGCGGATCACCGCGGGCGGCAGTATCGGGCCCGTGGATGCCACGGTCGTACCCCGGTACACGGGCCCGGCGACATTCGCCAGGCTTCCGCGTGCCGACGAGGTCGATCGCTCCGACGTGGCCGTGGTCGGCATCCCGTTCGACTCCGGCGTCAGCTACCGGCCCGGAGCCAGGTTCGGGCCCGCGCACATCCGGGAGTCCTCCCGGCTCCTGCGGCCCTATAACCCGGCTCAGCGCGTATCGCCGTTCGCGGTCCAGCAAGTGGCGGATGCTGGCGACCTCGCCGTCAACCCGTTCAGCATCGACGAGGCCATCGCCACCATCGAACGCGCCGCGCGCTATCTGCTCGAGCGCGTCAGCTGCCTGCTAACCCTCGGCGGTGACCACACGATCGCGCTGCCCCTGCTGCGGGCGGTCGCCGCTGTGCATGGCCCGGTCGCTGTGGTGCACTTCGATGCTCATCTCGATACCTGGGACACCTATTTCGGAGCTGCTTACACGCACGGTACCCCGTTCCGCCGTGCATCCGAGGAAGGCCTCATCGACCGCTCGGGCTGCCTGCACGTCGGAGTGCGCGGCTCGCTCTACACCGCTGATGACCTGGCGCAGGACACGGCGCTCGGGTTCCAGGCAGTCCCGGCGGCGGAGCTTGATCACATCGGCGTCACCGGGCTGACCGAGCGCATCCGCGAGCGGGTCGGCGGCAGACCAGTGTACGTATCGGTCGATATCGACGCGCTCGATCCCGCGCACGCGCCGGGAACCGGCACGCCCGAGGCGGGCGGCATGTCCAGCCGGGAGCTGCTTGCGGCGCTCCGGTCGTTCGGCGCGCTGAACCTCGTCGGGGCCGACATCGTCGAGGTCGCCCCGGCGTATGACCATGCACAGATCACCGGAATAGCTGCCGCGCATGTCGGGTATGAGCTGCTGTCCGCGCTCGCGGCGCACCGGCCGGCGTCGTGAGCTCAGCCTGGCGGCTATGGTCTACGACTGAGTGCGCCCGCGGCTGGTGGCTGACGATCCGGAGGGTGGTGCGCCGATGGCGCTAGAGGTAAAGCGGCTGCAGCTGGCAACCCTGCGCGGCGTCGACGGTCTCGAGTGGCCGGTTCATGGCTTCCTGGTCACCTATCCCGGCGGAGCCGTGCTGGTCGACACCGGCGTCGGCGGCCCGCAGAAGTGGCTCAGCGACTGGCGGGTGGTCAACCGCTCGGTCGCCGACGCGCTGGACGAGCAGGGCATGACTCCCGGCGACATCGGCCTGGTCATCAACACCCACCTGCACTTCGATCACTGCGGGCAGAACGCCGTGTTCAAGCACGCGGCGTTCTACGTCCAGCGCGCGGAGCTTGACCGCGCGCGCCGTGAGTCACCAACGCTCGCCGACTGGTTTGACTTCATGGGGGCGCGGTTCGAGTTGCTCGACGGTGACACCGAGATACTGCCTGGCCTGTCGGTCATCACCACGCCCGGCCACACGATCGGCCACCAGTCCGTGCGGGTGGAAGCCGCCGACGGCACATCAGACCTGCTCATCGGAGACGCGGCCTACACGCCCCGGCAGTACCGGGACCCCGACAGCGATGACCTCCCCGACGGCCAGGCGAGCAATGTGGCGGTATGGCGTACTTCGGTCCGGCGGATCCAGTCGGTTCACGGCCGTGTGCACTTCTGCCACAGCAGCCAGATCGTTCACTCCTAGGGCCCGGCCCGGGGAGGATCCGTGTGGCAAGCCACGGTACGCGTCGACCAGTCCACCAGCGTGTCAGCCGGCCCGGACGTGGCGTGGGCGCTGCTGAGCAGCCCGCAGGCGTGGTCGGCCCGGCCCGGCGGCTGCCTGACATTCGACCTGACCGATCCGCTCGGGCCGACCGGGCCCGCGGAGGGGCCGGGCCGGGTGCGGTTCTACCTGGCCACGGGGGACACCCGGCCGTACGCGCAGATCCTGGAGGTGACTGCCGAGACGCCTGGCCACCAGCTCTGCCTGCAGACCTCGGGCGGGTGGGCGACCTGGGCGCTCTCGGTTGAGCCAGGCCGGCGCGGGACCAGACTGCGGATCGCCGCGACCTGGACGGTCGGCCGGCCGGCCAGGATCCATGCCGAGGCGGAGCTGCACCGGGAGCTGAAGGGCTGGCTGGCCGCCCTGCGCGACATCGCCGACGGGCGCCGGCCAGGGCCTGGCGACGGCATGCCAGGGGAGCTGCGGCAGGCCTGCCTCGCAAGCCCGCCGCCAGGACCGGCGACCGAGGCATCGGCCAGTGTCGACATCGGCGTGCCGCTCGAGACTGTCCGCAGCGTTCTCGGCACTGCCGAGCTGGTCCGGGTGCTGCAGCCGGCCAGCTTCGTGTATTTCGGCCAGGTGCCAGGCACGCCGTCCGCGGGCGAGGTCGGCGGGATGCGGTTTTACGTCCAGCGCCGCCGCGACGGCCTGCTCGCGGCGCGGGTGAGCCTGCTCGCTGCGCTCTCGCCGGGCGGTCGCGTCGTCCGCTCGGTGACGGCTCCGTTTGACGAGATGACCTTCCGCTACGAGCCGGCCGCTCCTGGCACGAGGCTAGAGCTCACCCAGCGCCTGCCCGGCCGGGCTGCGGCCGGAGCCAACACCTTCCACGATGAGCATGCTGCCGCCGTGATGGCGGCGGCGCAGCGGTACAAGGCTGCGATCGAGCGCCTGGCCGGGGCGGACGGCTAGCAGGACCGGGCGGGCGCCCGGTCCGGGTCACAACCGGGCGAAGGCGCCCTCCAGGATGGAGATCCCCTCGTCGAGCAGCGCCTGGCTGATCACCAGCGGCGGCAGGAACCGCAGCACATTGCCGTACGTGCCGCAGGTGAGGGTGATCATCCCTTCCGCGTGGCAAGTCTTGGCGACCTTGGCCGCCGCGGCGGCGTCGGGCTCCAGCGTTCCTGGCTTGACCAGCTCGATCGCGAGCATCGCGCCGCGGCCGCGGACATCGCCGATTACCGGGCGCGTCGCAGCGAGTGCCTGCAGCCGCGGCAGCATGAGGGTCTCGATGACCCTGGCCGCGGCGGGCAGGTCTTCCTTCAGCATGGTGTCGATCGCGCCAAGCGCGGCCGCGCAGGCCACGGGATTCCCGCCGTAGGTGCCGCCGAGTCCGCCTGGATGCACGGAGTCCATCATCTCGGCACGACCGGTCACCCCGGCCAGCGGCAGCCCGCCCGCGATGCCCTTGGCCGTCGTGATCAGGTCGGGCACGACGTGCTCGTGATCGCAGGCGAACCAGTCGCCGGTGCGGCAGAAGCCCGACTGGATCTCGTCGGCGATGAACACGATGCCGTTGGCGCGGCAGAACCTCGCCAGGCCGGGCAGGAAGCCGTCAGGCGGGACGATGAAACCGCCCTCGCCCTGGACCGGCTCGATCACGACCGCGGCCACGTTCTCCTCGCCGACCTGGGCGTGAATCAGGCTGGTCACGACGCTCAGCGCCTCCTCGGCGCAGCGGGCTGGGCCGCCCGGCCAGCGGAACGGGTACGCCATCGGGACCCGGTAGACCTCTCCAGCGAACGGCCCGAAGCCCTCCTTGTACGGCATGTTCTTGGCGGTCATCGCCATGGTCAGGTTCGTACGGCCGTGGTAGGCGTGGTCGAACACGACGATCGCGTCCCGGCCGGTCGCGTGCCTGGCGATCTTGACCGC
>JASHUE010000669.1:0-8753 GCA_030040195.1 Streptosporangiaceae bacterium
GTTGGCGGGCGGGTCTGCGGTGTCGGCGGTGCCGTTGAGGAACACGACCGGGACGGTGGTGCGTACGATCCCGGACACGCCGGGGTCATGCGGCCAGGCGGAGCACCAAGCGTGCAGCAGCTCGGCCTGGGCGGTGACCATGGGCGTGAACACCGACGGGCCCTGCTGGCTGACCGTGGCGGGGTTCATGGCCGCCCACGCGTCGCTGCACTGGATGGTGACGTCCTGCAGGGCGGTGGACCCGGCCGGGGTCAGGTCGGCCGTGGTGAGCCCGAGCCTGGCGATGACTTGTGACCACTGGCCCAGGGCCAGGGCGTGCAGGATGGCGGGCAGCTGGACCGCGGTCTGGGCCTCGCCGAGGTAGCCGGCGACGAAGGACAGGAAGGCCCGGGCGGTGATGGTGACTGTCTGATGCTGGCCGCCGGGGCCGGGCAGGGTGACCCGGGCCGGGTGGGCATTCAGGCGGGCCAGGATGGCGGCCAGGTCGGCGGCGGGGTGGTAGGACCGGGCGCAGGCGGGGGTGGCGGCGCACCGGCTGGCGAGCTGGTCGAAGACCTGCTGGTCGTGCACGGCACCCTGCTGCCAGAGGGGGACCGATAGCAGCGAGCCGCTGTCCAGCACCGCGGTGCGGACGTGGCTGCTGTAGCGCTGCAGGTAGGCCAGGCCCAGTGTGACGCCGTAGGACGGGCCGTAGATGTTGATCTCGTCGTAGCCGAGCGCCTGGCGGACCTGGTCCAGGTCGCGGACGGCCGCGGTCGTGGTGTCGTACCGCGGGTCCCGGCGGGCTGCAGCCAGGCAGCGCCGGGCTGCTGCTCTGATTGCGGCCGGGTCCACGGTGGCGGATGTCTGCTGCAGGCCGGAGCAGGTCTGCAGCCCGGATCCGGCGGTGCCGCGCTGCTCGACGAAGACTAGGTCCATCGTCTGGTTCAGCTGCCAGAAGTTCTGCACGGCCCAGGTCATCCCGTTGAGGACCGCGTCGCCGAACCCGGCGTTGTCGCCGTTGTATCCGGCTAGGTAAAACAAGGGAGCCGCGGGGTGGCGGGTCGCGGTGGCGGGCATGACCACCACCTCCAGGGGCATCACCGGTCCGTCCGGGTGCGCCCAGTCCTGCGGGACCCACACCTTCCCGCATTCGGCAGGCCATCCCTCCACGTGGCAGGCGGTCAGCGTCGTCTTGGGCAGGGATGGCGGCGAGGCCGACGGAGACGGACTCGCCGCCGCACAGCCCGCTGCCGTCAACGCCGCGGCCGCTATCAGCGCGGCCCACCACCCCGGCCGACGCCACTGATCCCGGGGCCCGGATGCCGCCCAGGCGAACCGCCTGCTCTCCATGAAGACCACTTCCCTGCCAGACGCGGTGAGCCACCAGCCGCAGCCAGCCCCCGGCCTGGGAATAAGGCCCGCCGAGGCCAACTGTTAGCCGCCCGGACGCCGGGCAAGGAAGGGGCAAAGGTCCTGTTGCAGGTCCTGCCGTTACCGGTCTTGTCGGGCAACCGGTCTCCCGATCGCTCACGTCGCTCATGCATGCCAGTGACGCCTACCGGAGCCCGGCGCTTTTCAGTCCGCACGTCGGGGTCAGCCTTCACCCGGCTCGCGAGTATCAGCCCTCCACGGGAGCGGTCAACGGTTCCAAGATCCTTGGTCGCTACTCGCCCATACGCACACGAACTCCCGCGTGCACGCGGCCCTTGCAGGCCAAAGCATTTTGGAAGTCAGGCGGCCTGAACCCTTGACCGCTTCCGCTCCGGGCAATGATGGGCACCTATCGGGTGAAGGCACGGTGTCGGAAGTCCACTGGTGCAGGAGCGATCATGAACCGCGCCGATCACTGTCCAGCATGCCCAGGCCGCGACTCGGTGCACGTCACCTTGATGTACCTGCGACGGGAACGTGGCTCGGGCGCAGCTCGCACGGCCAGGTCGCGGGAGCCAGGTCGTTCGCCGGCGCGGCCGGGCCGTTCGACCCTGTGGCTGCGCGCGTTCATGGGCAGATCCTGGACTGGAAGGGAGAGAGGTCATGGCTATTTCTTCGCCTCCTCGCCGCGGAGGGCAGGCTGCACCTCACCGCCAGCGCGGCCTGATCACTGCCCTCGTCCTGGCTGTCGTCGCTATCCTCGTCCTGGCCGCCGCCGTGGTGGCATTACTGGCCCGCGGTGAGTCGTCGAGTTCCGGAGTACAGGGATCGGGCGTGGCGGCCGCGCAGTCGCGTGTGCTGGGCAGGTTCACCAGCCTTGATCTGGCGGGCAGCAACAACGTCACCGTTGCTGTGGGCGGGCGGCAGTCAGTTGTGGTGCATGCGGACAGCAACCTGACGCGTGACGTTACGACCCGCGTTGTGGCCGGGACTCTGGTCATCGGGACCACCGGCAACTTCACTACCAGGAGCCCGATGAGCGTCGAGGTCACCGTGCCGTCATTGGCAGCGGTGACGCTGAGCGGCAGCGGCGAGATCTCCGTTACCGGTATCCACGCACCGCGGCTGACGGTGACGCTGACCGGCAGGGGCAGCCTCTACGTGAGCGGGACCGTCACTCAGCTTGTCGTCACTCTCGGCGGTTCCGGCCTGGCACAGCTCGGCAACCTGGTCGCTCGCGATGTGAACGCGGTCGTCGCTGGCTCAGGCCTCATCCGCGTGACGGCCACGGCAAGCCTGAACGCGGCGGTGACCGGCAGTGGTGCGATCCTCTACGGTGGGCATCCGCAGGTGACCAGCAGCGTCACCGGGAGCGGGATTGTAACCCGCGGATGAGCGGAGGCGAATGGGCCAGGTCAGCGCCTGGCCTGATCGCGAGTAGTCCGTCCTTGCTGCCCGTTCGTCAACAGACATCGGAGCCTTCGAACGACATCACGGTGCACCGAGATTCTCCACCGGTGCCCGACCAGGGAGACGACCCGCCGCTGTGCCATTGGCGCGCCATTAGCCCCGGCGAAAGGCGGTCAACCACAGTGCCCGGCAGCTACCCGAAAACCCGGGTCAGGGCCCATGACCACCGTGTGCGGTCAGTACTGCCGCGCAGCAGGCGGTCGTGGTCATCTAGAAGAGGCATGGGCGGCGGCTTCCCTCGGCGTCGTGTGGGCCAGCCGCCCGGCGCGGAGGTTTCTGGCATGGAGGTATCCGGCCAGGGCGATCAGCGGGACGTGGATGACAGGCAGGTTATGGGCGAACCAGCGCGGTAGGTAGATGTCGGTGACCGAGCCCTTTTCGCCGCCCAGCCGCTGGGCGACCTGGGTGAGCGGGCAGCGGAAGCCGTTCCCGGCGAAGATCAGAATCTCTGCGGCGACCACGGCCGCGGCGATGGCGGCGCGGCGGTCCGACCGCCGCGCGAGCCCAGCGTAGAGCACATACGCCATGCACGCTTCGATGGAGAACCAGGCCAGCGTGTGGACAGTCTTCACCATCCGAAGCGCCGCGTCGGAGTAACGTGGCGGGCCGGCCCCAGCCGAGTGCAGCTGCACCAGCCTGCCGGGCGTCAGCTCAATCTGCGCCATCTCGTTCCTCCCGGCGTAGCTGGGACGGGACCGAGGCTGATCTCTGGCTCGCGGCAATCAACGCGATCCTCGATCGACCGGAAAGCCTGTCCAGGCCAGTACACTCGGCGGCGCGCCTACGTGCCAGGGAATTAAGCCATCCTGCGAGACGCCGTTTAGCCGGGCCAGCAGGCGCAACCACGGCGAAGCATCAGCGCATGCGCTAGAGCGCCATGGCCGTGCTGCCGCGGATGGAAGACCGTGTCATGCTGCCGCCACCAGTAGGCCAGTTCTGGTACCACCGACCTTCCAAGCTGGTCATGAGGGTTCGATCCCCTTCGCCCGCACCTTCGCCCGCTCTCCTTGAGTAAATCGCAGTTCAGCACCCCTCTCCCGCTCTGGCGAGGCCCGGGTATCGCTCGCGGGCAGCAAGCTCCAGCAGGTAAACGGTCTTGATAGCCCAGACGGCCAGCAGCTGCTGGCTGGCCAGGTCCAACGTGGTCGGCTCGCGTCGAATGGCCATTGGTTCGAGGATCGGCTGCACCGCCTGCTGAAGCCCGCCGAGCAGCTCGTTGTTGCATTTGTTGCACAGGCCGCCATCACGCGTGACCTGGAAGCGCCGCAGCTTCCTGACATCGCGCGGGTCGCCAGCTTCCTCGCGGCCGTTGATGGTGGCCGGACCCTGAACGTCGAAGGCGCGCAGTAGCCACTTCGGGATCACGTCCTCATCGGTCGGGTTGTCCACGGAGCCGCAGGGCACGCAGGCCAGGTCCTTCAGCCTGGCCCATCCCAAGCAGTGGGAGAACTGGTGCGGCGGCCTTCACCCAGCGCGGAAGCATCAGCACTGCTGGAACTACCACCGGCCGAACCGCAAGCCCGACTGGCACGACCCCGAGCTACGCGCTGGTTGGCGCCTGGTCGGTGTGCAACGGCGCTGCCGCTCGGCGGGCGTGTTCCCGCCACGTTGCGCATACCGCATACTCCCGCCTTGCGTTGCGGAGCCGAGTTGTTGAACCATCAACGTCTTATCGCCCGTTACTCCAAAGCGTTGGAACCCCGCGAAGTTTCGAAGAGGAAGGCATCGTAGATGTATCGAGGAGTAAGGCTTGCGGCGCTGAGTGCTAGCGCCTTCGCTGCGCTCGCCCTGGCCGGAGGGTCTGCGGTGGCGAGCACCGCAGCTGAGGGCGGGTCTGCGGTGGCGAGCATCGCGGCTGGGGGCGTGGGCGTCGAGATACCCGCAGCCCGGCTGCCGGGCGCTCACGCTCACGCAGCTGACGCAACTCACGCGGAGGCAGGCAGGGCAACCACTGAGGTCGGCTCAGAGAACTGGTCGGGTTATGCTCAGGTCGGCTCGGCGACCAAGGTGTTCACGGCCGTCAAGGGCACCTGGACGGTGCCGACTGTGACGACCAGCTCGGGCGATCAGTTCTCCTCGGACTGGGTTGGCATCGACGGGGCAGGCAACAACACCACCCTGATCCAGGACGGCACCGAGTCCGACAACGACAACGGTCAGGCGCACTACGACGCCTGGACCGAGATCCTCCCGGCCAGCGAGGTCGTCACCCCGCTGGTCATCCATCCGGGCGACCAGATGGAGGGCCTGGTCCAGGAGACCGCCACGAACAAGTGGGTCATGACCGTCATGGACCTGACCACCGGCAAGAGCTTCAGCAGGACCGTCAACTACACCACCCCGCAGCAAGATGTGGAGGCAATTCACGAGCGGCCCGAGGTCGGCGGCAGCCTGGCCACGCTGGCGACCACCACCAACGTCACTCAGCTGCCCGACTTCTACAGCACTGCGGCTCCCGGTCAGACGCCGGTCTGGACCGCGCTGGGCGACACGGACGGCACGACGCTGGACCAGATTTTCATGGTCAACAACAATGACACGGCGATCATCGCCAGCCCGTCAGCGCTGAACTCGGCGGACGACGGCTTCACCGTCGCCGACGGCGCCCAGTCCCCGCCAGCGCCCTAGGCACGACACCGTTGGCCACCGGGGCGCTTCGCCTCGTCCGGCCCACGGCGCACTGCTAACGCGGTTTGGGTTCACGCCCATCCGGGGTTCACAGCCCCGGGCCTCCGCAGATCACGGGTCCTCTCCCCGAACACGGGGAGAGGGCCCAGCCGCGCCTCGGGCCGTCAGATCGCCGTTTGAGGTACAACTGCCGGCCGACCTCTTCGCCGCTGGCGCAGCAGCAGTGGCATTGAGCGCTGTAACGCCCTCCGCAACGCCAACGGCTCTCAGCCGATGGCTTGGGAGCCCGACCAACTCGCCCCAGCGAAGGCTGCCGACAGTCGCCAGGAGCCAGAGGACTACTGTCCGATGGCTCTGCCTGAATACCATGAGCCGTGATCACGCGCGCCTGGGCCCACCATGTCACCACGTCGCTTGCGCTAACAGCGGAGACGTCATCTGGCTCAGTGGACACCGTCCATGTCGGTACCTGGACCGCGTTGTGGATCGGTGCCGTCCTGACGGGACTTGGCGCGGTACTCGCCTTCGACATCAAGGGAATTGCAACCGCCCTCCACAAGAACAATACCGAATTCACGCCTTGGGGCCGGAAGCTCCGCACCTCAACTTGGCCAAATCCGGCCCGATTCGTCGGCTGGTTTTTTCTGGTACCTGGCGCGATCCTGCTGGCTCTCACAATCGTCGCTGGAGCTATTCACTTCTTCGGGAACGAATAGGCCGTTCCGGACCTGGCTCGGCGCCCACCGCCGCCACGAGGCCGTCGAACTGGCCCGCGGCCTCGGCCTGCTCGCACCTCCACGCGACGGTAGCTAGCGGCGGGATCAGATCTCGGTGCGCATGACCCATCGCCACTTCGCGATCTTCCGTACCCGCGTGAAGCCGTATTGCGCGTACAACTCCTCCGGTCCTGTGTGCAGATAGGCGCCACGCTGCGGAGGCCGGTCAACCGTCTGCTCCGGGTAGGCCTCCACGACGCCGCCGCCGGCCCGTTTGATCTCGTCGAGTGCTGCGGCGACTGCAGCGGCAGCGACGCCCCTGCCGCGATCCTTGGCGTTGGTGAAGATGCAGCCGATCCGCCAGTCCGGCAGGTCGGCCAGGCCATCTTCGTAGGCCTTGCGGTTCTTGATGGTAGCCACCTCGGCGGGTGGTCCGAACTGGCACCAGCCGACGCAGCGCTCACCGTCGTAGACGAGCACCTGGTGCACCGTTCCGCGCGTCACATGCTGACGCTTCAGTTCCCGGTTTCCTTCCCGCCCGTGGCCGACGCCCTCCGGGTGGAATCCGATGCACCAGCAACCACCCCAGACGCCGTTGTTAGCCTCGACGAGCGCAGCGAAGTCATCCCAGGTCTCCGGCGTGAGCATCCGAGTCGTCACCGTCATGCCCATAGCATGACATAGCGGTCTGACATCGTGTTTCATGACTAAGGCGTCACCCAGCCGTCACCCCGGCTGATTCGCCGTCGTGGAGCCTGCCTCCTCATTCGCCAATCTGACCGTGTCCGTGGCGTGCCTGATCGCACAGTTAACCACGGGCAACCACGGTCGGCCGTGGACAAGGGCCAGCATCGGTCACCTGGGCGGATGCAGGTCATAGCCTGCGCAGTCGAAGCATTCCAAGCCGGTCATGAGGGTTCGAGTCCGTTCGCCCGCCCTCAACGGCCCAGGTCAGAGCCTTGACCGGACAGCCGCTTGCTAGTCCCGACTGGGCAGCAGCCCGCTTCGTGCCACATACGTGCCACACGGCGAGTCAATCCCTCGTCCCGGGTCAACTACGCGCAGACTTGACCCGGCCGCCACTGACCAGAAGATGGGCGCCAGCGAGGACGACGCGCAAGAACAGTCAGCTACGGTCAGTGCGGCATGCCACGATGACCACGCAGATGCTTCGTGAATCCGAATGGCGAGGTGCCAGATGGACGACAGCGACCCCATCGCCATTGGGCTCGTCCAGGCCATCCGCGCAGGAGATACCGCTGCTATCGCCGACTTGCTGCGAGATCATCCAGGCCTGGAGTCAGAGCAGATACACGGTTCACGCTCACCGCTGCATGTCGTAGCGGACTGGCCGGGTTACTTCCCTAACGGGCCGGCAGTAGTGCGCCTTCTTCTTGAGGCCGGGGCCGACCCAGACGGCGGAGTCGGCCCCGCCTCGGACGATGAGACCCCCTTGCAGTGGGCGGCCAGCTCCGACGACTCCGAGGTGGCAGAGGCTCTGATTGACGGGGGTGCCGACATTGAGCGGCGGGTGGGGTCAATCGGCTCGCCCCTGCAGAACGCCGTCGGCTACGGCTGCTGGAACGTGGCCCGCCTCCTGGTCCAGCGGGGCGCCCAAGTCCAAACGCTCTGGGAGGCCGCAGCACTGGGCCTGATTGCCCGCGTCGAGGAACTGCTCGCCACCAGTCCCGCACCGGCACCAGAGGACATCACGGAGGCTTTCTGGCAAGCCTGCCACGGCGGCCAGCGCCGGGTAGCCGAGCGCCTAGTCGGCGCTGGGGCCGACATCAACGGCACGCCAGGCGGCTATAGCGACCAGACACCTCTCGAGATCGCCGCAAGCCCCGACACCCGCAGGTCGAATATCGTCGACTGGCTCAAGAGCCTCGGCGCCCGGTCGTCCGGCGAAACCTGATCCCAGGGGATCACCGTGTCGTCAGCTGCAGGCGCCGGGTGTGCGAGCGCGGCGGGATGGTCAGGTGGCGTTGGCCGGGCCGAAGCTGTCCTTGATGGCCGTTGTCACCCTCCGGGCGATGCCGAACTCGTTGATGATGCGGCCGAGGATCAGCCCGCCGCCGTGGACGTGGAAGGTCGTGGCGCTGCCGTCTCGCCCGAGGCGCACTGTGGCGAATGCCAGCGGCCCGTGGTGCACGCTCAGCGAGTCGCTGCCGTGCCGGGTCACCTTGTAGCTGTCGCCGAGTCTGTCCTGGAGGGCGTCGGCGGCCTCGTCGGAGGTTATGGTCTTTGAAATCGTCGCGCTGGGCATTTCTGGCCTCCCGTATCCGGGTTCGCAATGAGGAACGCTTAGCCGCCGCGCGGGAGCCAGTTGAACCGGCGCACGGCGATGATCAGCCCTGCTGCGCCCCACGCGGCCACGATCGCCAGGTCGCCCCAGCGGAATCCGGACCCGGTGGTGTGCGGGTTGTAGGCGGCAAGAAGGGCTGCGACCAGGTGCTCGACCGGGAAGACCTTGCTGATGTCGGCGAGCCAGGCGGGCAGCGCGGAGGTGGCGATGAACACGCCCGAGATGAAGCTCAGCGGCAGCACGATGGCCTGGACCACGGGCTGGGCGGCATCGACCGTGCG
>JASHUE010000670.1:0-2707 GCA_030040195.1 Streptosporangiaceae bacterium
CAGCGCGCCGCGGTCGCTATCGTCGCCGCCCATCCAGGCACGCCAGGCTCGTCTCATCAGATTCCCGTCCCGGCCGCGTGCACGCGGCCGCCCGCTCCCGCCACATGTTCTCCTTCGCGGTGTGACACCGGGGTGACAGGCCATCGCCGGCTCACCTCGACCGGTACAAATCGAGCGGGCTGGAGAAGGAAGCCCGCAAGGTGAGCGCCCCCGGCAGGCCTGGCAGGTAGAGGTTGGCCAGCGGCACGGTGCAGGTCACCGTCGCGATCACCGGCAGGGTCGGCTGGCCAGGCTGGGCGGCCGTGAATCCTGCGGTATCGATGTAGACGGCCGGGTCGCAGTCAAGGCCGTCCTGGCGAAGCGCGGCCTGCGCACTGGCCTGGCCTGCCGCTTCCGCTGCCGACGGGTTGAGCGCGATCGATGCCTGCCGCGCCGCGTCCCGGGCCGCAGCCTCTACCGCGCCTCGGGCGATCGAGGTCCGGCCGGCCGCGATCACCAGGCCGAGAATAGCCAGCAGCACCGGCGCCAGCACGACGAGTTCCAGCGCCGCGTTGCCGGCATCCGAGCGAAGGGCCCGCCGGATTGTCGCCGCCGCTCTCCCGGCCGCGACGCTCAGCCTGGCGACCCGCCGGGTGCCCGGCATCCGCCGCCGAACCGCACCCCCGGCCTGTGTACGGCGACCCGTCATGGCTGGAACTCCTCCACCGGCGCCTGAGCCGTCTCCGAGACGTGCACAACCAGGCCGGGCACGAACGTGGGGACATGGCCGGTCACGGTGACCGCCGCCGTCGACGCGGTGCTGCCGCCGGTGCTGACCCCCGGATCGAGGAGGTAGCCGGCGCCAGAATGCCGGGCGAAGGCCAGCGCCGCAGCCCTCCCGGCTTCCGGGGACCCGCCGAGCACCCTGGCCGCGTCGGCACCCTGCCGGGCGGCGGCGAGCGCCGCCTCCCTGGCCAGGAACCAGAACGACGCCTGGATCACGATCATGATGAACAGCAGCACGATCGGCAGGATCACGGCGTAGCTGAGGCTCAGCGCGCCCCGGTCCGCGCCGCCAGGCGACTGCACGGTGGCGCAAGGCGCCGCGGTGGCACGAGACAACAGCCGCCTGATCATTTGCCGTTGCCGATGTTGCCCTCCATGGTGTGCAGCTTCGTCAGCATGAACGCACCCACGGCTACGGCTGCGGCCACCAGACCGATGGCAATCGCCACCCACTCCAGGCTGAGCGCGCCCCTGTCGAGGTCCCCGGATCGGATCGCCGCCAGACGGGCGCGGATACCGGTGATCAGGTAGTGCAAGACGAACGATGGCATGGCTGCCTGCCTTTCACGTGTCGGCCGGAGTGGTCATCCGAAGAGCCGGTAGAAGTCGGGGTAAATGAGCAAGATCAGGAAACCGCCGGCCAACAGCGCGATCGGCAGCACCATGGTTGTGCTGCGCGCCCCGGCTTGCGCCTTCGTCGCGGCCAGCGCCTCAGCCCGCATGGACTCAGCTCGCGCGCCGAGCGTGTCGAGAATCCGGGCTCCATCGTTCCCGGCAATCGCGGCTATCTCGGCGAGGTCCGCCAGCTCCTGAACGCCGGTTTCCGCGGCGAGGCGCGAGAGCGCTTCCCATGGCGGTCTTGTCGCCTTGCGGGCCTCATCGAGCGCGACCGCTATCCGCTCGAACGCCCACCCGCCGCCGACTCGCGCAGCGGCCTCCAGCGCCTCCGTCGGCGCGGCGCCGGCGCCGCGTTCGAGCGCCACCAGGTCGACGTAGCTGGTGAGCGCGTGCCGGAAGTCCCGCCGTTTCTCGGCGGCATTGACGCGAGTGACGAGGTCGGGGGCGAAGAAGAGCGCGGCGCCCACTGCGAGTGAGCCCGCAACCGGAATGGTCCACGGCAGGTCATGGCCCGTGAGCGCATACAACGCGCCGATAACCGGAATCAGCGCCAGGCCAGCCAGCCCGAAGGCCAGCTTGCTGGCGAGCCACTCGTCGGTCTCCTGGCCGAGTAGCCGCAGGTCGGCTGCCGGTACCGGAAGCCAGGGAACGGCAGTTCTCAGGCCCCGCGCCAGCTCCCGCAGGCTGGACCGCTCGCGCCGAGGCCCGTCTAGCGCGCGGTCGGCCTCAAGCCGGTCCACCGCTGCCCGCAGGCTCGGCCCCGACGGCGCCAGCTCCCGGATCGCCAGCCAGGCACCCAGACCGCTGAGCAGGCCGGCCACGAGCACCCACGGATTCATGGCCGCACCCGGTTCGCCGGTCCGCCGGACTCGTCGACCAGGAACCGGCCGGCCACCGGCACCGTGCCAAGGTGGTGCAGCCACCACAGTCCGCCCGTGTAGAGGAGGACGACAAGCGCGAGTACTAGCTGCCCACCAGCAGTGCCGTACGGCGCCGAGTACGAGCGATTCAGGACGGCGAAGACCGTGAATCCGGCCACGAACCAGGTGAGCCACTTCACGGTGGTCCTGTGCTGCGCTCGCTCGGCCTCGATTTCCCGGCGCGCGGCCACGTCCCTGGCCAGCATCACCGCGAGCGCATTGAGCACGTCCCGCACTCCGCCGCCGCGACGGCCAGTCGCGATGATCAGCGCGGCGGCGATCCGGTCCGCGGCCGGGTCGTTGATCTCATCGGCGAACGCACGCAGTGCCGCCTCGGTACCGGTCCTGGCCGACATCCGCCGGCCGAGCCGCGCGACGGCGGGCTCGATCGCTTTTGGTGCCGA
>JASHUE010000671.1:0-9450 GCA_030040195.1 Streptosporangiaceae bacterium
CGCCTAGCGAGCTCGTCTTGGATGTCATGGTGTGTGGTGCAGCGGCGACCGTCCAGGAGACCTGCTCGGCCGAGGGCGTCGGCCCCGGCGCAGACGCTTGCCACGGTGCCGCCACGTGCGTGATGGGCGGCCAGGGCCGTGAGCGAGGCGTCGGCCAGCGGGCCACTCCCGGCGATCATGGGGTTGGCCCGCCAGCCGGGGACGATGATGAGATCGTCTTCGGCGAGTGCGGGCCAGTCCGCGGTTGCGGTCATGGTAACGCCCTGTGCAGTCGGGACGTCCCCCTGCTCTGCGACGTAGACCAGCTCGTAACGGCAGCCCAGGCCGGCGGCGGTGCCGAACGCCTGCGCCGGCCCCGCTAGATCCAGCAGGTGCAGGCCAGGGATGAGCAGGAAGACAACCTTAGTCACGATCTGGTCAGGATAGCTGGCTGGCCTGCCTGACCGCGCGGGGCGCGGAGACGGTGGTCTCGCCGGTGGCCTCCGCGATCGTGGCGATGGTCGCGAACCGCCCGGCGAGCGCGTACTCGGTCCGCTCGATGACCGCGCTGGTCGGCAGCGTGCGCGGGTCCGCGAGCAGCTGCTCGACCGTCTGGCGTTCCGGGGCGTCGCGATGCGCGATCGGGGTGGTGGCGGTCGCCTCGGTGACGAACGTGACCTGGTAGCCGAGGTCGAAGGCGACCCGCGCAGTGGTCTCGCAGCATTGCTCAGTCCGGATACCGCAGACGCTGACCTCGATGATGCCCTGCTGCGTGAGCAGCTGCTGGAGGTTCGTCGTGGTGAAGGCGTTGTGCGAGGTCTTGGTGAGCTGTGGTTCGCCGGCTTGCGGCTGGAGAGGGTCGATAGAGCGCACGTGGCCGCTGGCCGGGTCGAAAGTGGTCCCCGATCCCGGCTCGGAGTGCAGCACCCACACGACGAGGTCGCCCTGTGCCCGTGTGGCGTCGACGAGGCGGGCGACGTCGCTGGCGATGCCGGGGTTGGAGATCATGAGCCACAGCGGCCCCTGCCGGAACGATTCCTGAACATCGATGACAAGAAGAGCGCGAGTCATGATGACAAGCATCCGGCTGGGACGGACTCATACGTAAGGCCAGTTCAAGTCCCGAACCGGACCGATCTGGTCACATCTAAGCCCAGCCAGCCCAGCCCGGCCAGCCCAGGCCAGCCGGACGCCCACCACGTGGGCCGCTCCAGCTAGCCGTTGAACGGCCCATTGTCGGTAGCGGCCATAAAGGCGGCCGCGAGCTGGTCATAGGCATCGTATGTCTCGCGATTGTGCACGCCAGTTTGCACCGCTTCCGCTGGGGTACTGCGAGGGGTCAACGATCTCGGCCATGAGCGAGGACGAAGTGCTTGACAATCCTGGTGCCGCCCAGAACACGGACTCACGGCAGGACATCGTCACCACCGGGCCGACGCTGTACCACAGCCTCAGTGACGGACAGGCGCAGACCGTAGGGGTCGCGGCGCCTGATCCGCTCGCGCTGGTGAGGAAAGTGCGGCGCAGGGCATGGCCGTACGCGGCGGGTGCCGCCGTCGTGCTCATCGCGGCGGGCGCGGTGTTCGGCGGGCGGGCGAGCTGTGGGAACGTGCCGACGTGGGTGCTCGCCGTCACCATGCTGCTGGCCTTCATCGCCGCAGCGCTCGCCGCACTGGTGACCTACGAGTTGCTGGGCATCCAGTCGCGCCGCGATGCGCTGGCGGCGGAGGAGCGGCGCCAGCGCGCCGAAGCGCAACGCCGGGCACAGGCAAGCCGGGTGGCCGCCTGGTATGGCAGGTGGTCATCGGTGGTGAAAAGCCAGGGCATGGCAGCAGACCACCGCGAGTGGACGCGCTGGGGGGCGATCATCACCAACGCCTCGGACTTGCCCGTCTACAACGTCCGGGTATCGTTCTGCGTCGCCGTCGAACCGTCCGCAGGCCTGACGTGGCGGCACGGGGAGCGGTACATGGGCGCGCTGCGCCTCGTGCCGCCCGGTGAGGAGAACGTCGAAATGCCCGACCACCTCAGGGCCGAGGAGGCGAGCGGGAACGAGCAGCCGGCGTGGCTCGTCGCGATCGAGTTCACCGATGCGTCGGGTGGCCGGTGGCTGCGGGATCCGCGGGGCAGGCTCGAGGCTGCCGATGCGGCACCCGCCTGCTGACGCTCCTCGGGTGCGGAACAGAGCCGACCTCAGGCCCGCGCTCGCGCCGTGAGTTGCTGGCCGCTTCACCGCCGCGGCCGCGACCTCGGCCGATGATGTGTGGGTCGTCGGCCTGACCAGCGGGCCGGCTCTGGTATGGCATGGAGCGGCGGCGCCTGGCTGGAGTAGCCGTTTTCCTCCGACGTCTATTTCAATGGCGTATCGGCGGTCCCGCCGGCCGACGCCTGGGCGGTGGGCGCGACAGACTGGGAGTCGACGATCATCGCCCACTGGAACGGCCATCGCTGGAGCTAGATTCGCGAGGAATCCCCCCGATGTCGGGCGTCGCTGGGCGGAGGCCGGGTCACCGATAGCTCCGGCGGCGAACCGCGATACGCCTCAATCTCGACGAGGGCCAACTGCCCCGTGCAGCCCTGGCTGAGGGTCGAGGACGGAAGGTCGGCGGTGAGCACGTTCGGATTGCCGTGACGGCAGAACCTAGGGTCGGCCGCGTCCGGGTCGTACCAGGCACCGGTGGAAAGCTGGGCGACCCCCGGCCGCACCGCTTCGTCGACCGCCAGCCCGGCCAGGCAGGCGCCCCGGTCGTTGAAGATCCGCACGAGGTCGCCGTCGCTCAGTCCGCGGGCCGAAGCGTCGGCCGGGTTCATGCGCACCGGTTCGCGTCCGGCAATCTTGACCGACTGGCTGTGCGCGCCGACATCCAGCTGGCTGTGCAACCGCGACCGCGGCTGGTTGGCGATCAGCTGCAGTCCGAAGCGCCGGGCGGCGGGCGAGCCGAGCCATTCGTCCGGCTCGCGCCAGACCGGGTGGCCGGGGCAGTCTGGATACTGGTAGCTGTCGATGGTCGCCGAGAAGATCTCGATCTTCCCGGTCGGGGTGGTGAGCGGGTGCCGGTCCGGGTCGGCGCGGAAGTCGGCGAACGCTACCTGTGGCTCGCTGGCCACTGGCAGCTCGAGGCCCCCGCCGACCCAGAACTCGTCGAAGCCAGGGACCGGCCATCCCCGCCGCTCGGTGAGCGTGTCCCGCCAGTCTTCATAGAGATGGCGCAGCCACTCCATCACGGTGCGGCCCTCGGTGAAGTCCTTGCCCACGCCGAGCCGCTCCGCCAGCTCCGCGAAGATCGCATAGTCGTCCCTGGCCTCGCCGTGCGGCCGGGTCAGCGCTGGCATCGGGAAGAACATCCGGTCGTTCTGGCCGGAGCCGAAGTCGTCGCGCTCGATGGACATGGTGGCCGGCAGCACGATGTCGGCGTGCCGCGCAGTCGCCGTCCAGAACGGGTCATGCACCACCACCGTCTCCGGGCGGCTGAACGCCGCGCGCAGCCGGGCGAGGTCCTGGTGGTGGTGGAACGGGTTGCCGCCGCACCAGTAGACGAGGCGGATGTCGGGGTAGGTCAGCTGCTGGCCGTTGTAGTCATAGCCGACACCGGGATTCAGCAGCATGTCGGCGATCCGCGCCACCGGAATAAACGCGGAGACCGCGTTCCGGCCCTGCCGCAGGTGCGGCACTGACACCTGGGGTGCCGGTTCGCCGACCCCGGCCATGGAGCCGTAGCCGTGGCCGAAACCGCCGCCCGGCAGACCGATCTGGCCCAGCATGGCGGCGAGCACGACGCCAAGCCACACTGGCTGCTCCCCGTGACGGGCGCGCTGCAGCGACCAGCTGACGGTCACCAGGGTGCGCGCCGCGGCCATCTGGCGGGCGAGTTCCCGGATACGTGCCGCTGGCACACCAGTGATCTCCTCAGCCCACTCGGGGTCCTTGACGATGCCGTCTGCGTCGCCGCGAAGGTAACGGGCGAACCGCGGGAAACCGACGGTGTAACGGTCCAGGAAGCCGGTGTCGGCCAGGCCATCGCCATCGAGGACCCGGGCCAGCGCGAGCATCAGCGCGGCGTCGGTGCCGGGCCGCGGCGCGATCCACTCGGCCTGCGCCTCGGCGGGCGTGTCGTCACGCAGCGGGCTCACCGAGACGAACCGGCACCCCCGGGCCTGGGCGGTGCGCATCCATCCGCGGGTGTTGTGCCGCGACACCCCGCCCGGTGACACGGTCGCGTTTTTCGGTGACAGCCCGCCGAAGGCGACGACAAGCTCACTGTGATCCGCGATCACGGACTTGGCTGTGGCGTAGGTCTGCAGCGCGTTGATATCGGCGATCACATAGGGCAGCAGCACCGTGGAGGTACCGAGGCTGTAGCTGTTCACGTGCCGCACAAAGCCGCCGAGGCAGTTGAGGAACCGGTGCACCTGGCTTTGCGCGTGGTGAAACCGGCCAGCGCTAGCCCAGCCATACGAGCCGCCGTAGACCGCTTCCGCCCCGTGGTCTCGGTAGACCCGGCGCAACTCCGCGGATAGCAGGTCCAGTGCGGTGTCCCACGGCACCGTCACGAATGGTTCGTCGCCGCGCGCCGGAGCGCCCGGTCCGTGATCCAGCCAACCCTTGCGCACGTGCGGCCGGGTGATGCGGGCCGCGTGATGCTGCGCGGAGGCGACGTTGCCGATGAGCGGCATCGGCTCCGGGTCACCGCGCCATGGGCGCACGTGGGTCAGTCGCTCGCCATCGCTGACCGCTTCGAATGTCCCCCAGTGCGTCAGATGGACAGCCACTCATCGATCGTAACTGTTCGAGCCGACGCGCCGCCGCCGCTAACAGGCTGCCCTGGCGCCCGTTCGGCTGTCCTGAGACATGTCGCGGTCTCAGCTGCCGGCGGGCTTCATGCCTCCTGGTCCGGCTGGCCGACATCGCCGAAGGTGACCTGAATGGCCCGCTCGTCGGTGCCGCGGATGATGCTCAGCTCGAGGGTGGCGCCCGGAGCGGCCTGGAGCGCATCGAACAGATCGTCTGGTGTGCCGATAGGCTGACCTGCGGCTGCCACGATCAGGTCGCCCTGGGTCAGACCTGCGCGAGCAGCTGGGCTGCCTTCGATCACCTCGCGGATGAGCAGGCCGTCAGTATCGGGCAGGCCGACTGCGCGGCGAAGCCGCCGGGCGACGGACGCCGGGGCGATGGCGACGCCGAGCCGCGGCGATGCCGCTGACTCCCCGCGGGCGAGCGCGTCGGCCCTGGTCCGTAGTGCGTCGTCGGCGGGGATAGCCAGGTAAAAGCCCTCGCCGAGGCGGTTGGTGTTGATCCCGAGCACCTGCCCTGCGGCGTTCAGAACAGGGCCGCCCGAAGAGCCGGGCAGCAGCGGGGCGGTGTGCTCGAGACTGCCCGTGATCCGGTGGCCCCGGGGGCCGCGGAAGGTCCGCTCGATGCCGGAGACGAATCCGAATGTCACCCGCAGCCCGCGCCCACCGGGATTGGCGAGGGCGAACACCACCATGCCGATCTCCGCAGGCATGCGGCTGGCCCAAGGCAGTGCCGGAACCCCGCCAGTATCGACGTTGATGACGGCCAGGTCGCCGTCCATGTCCTGCCCCGCGACATCCCCCTCCGCGGTACGGCCGTCGGCGAAGGTCACGGTTACCCGGTCGCCGCGCACGTTGTGCGCGTTGGTCAGGACCCGGCCCTCGCCGAGGACGAAGCCTGTGCCCGCGCCCCACCGCTGCCCGATGCCTACGACCGAGGTCCCCGCGCCGTCGGCCTGCTGCCTGATGCTTGCCCCGATCTCGTCGAGGATCGACATTCCCGCCACCTCCGTTAAGTAGTAACTTGCAACCTACTATCGACTCGTGGCAAGTCAACAGGACTACGATCAACCCATGGCTGAATCCGACCCGGGTTCCTCACCACTCGCCGAGGCACTGGCCAGGGTCGGCGACCGGTGGACTCTGCTGGTGGTCGAAGCACTGCTGCCCGGCCCGCGGCGGTTCAACGACCTTCTCAGCCAGATCCCGGGCATTGCCGCCAACATCTTGAGCGAGCGCCTCAAACGGCTCGAACGCGACCGGCTGCTGGTGGCCCGGCCCTACACAGAGCGGCCGCCCCGGGCCGCCTACCAGCTGACGGCCGAGGGCATCGAACTCGCCGGAGCGCTCAGCCTGCTCGCGCACTGGGGGGCCAGGCACACCGACCTGGCGGACGCCCCGCGCCACCTCGCATGTGGCACCGCCATCGAGGCCCGCTGGTACTGTCCCACCTGCGACCAGCTCGTCGAGCACGAACCGGGCCACGCCCAGCAGCACTACCTGTAAGCGCGACCCAAGCAGCAAGCCGACCACCGCCTGCCGGAGACTGGCTCTGCGGTGCTCCGGTCGTGCCAATCACCGTGATCCGGTGACGCCTCCTCACCCTTCTGGCCGCGAGTCTGGGTAGCGGCGGCTCCGGGACCGGACATCGGCGCGCCTGCTGCCCGCCTATCGATTCAGCCAGTCAGAGGAGACAGATCATGGCAAAGGCTGTCAAGTACGACGAGTTTGGCGGGATCAACGTATTGCAGGTCGAGGACGCGGAACGCCCGGTGCCCGGGGACGGGCAGGTCCTGGTGCGGGTGAAGGCGGCCGGCATCAACATCAGTGAGGCGGTCATCCGCACGGGGGCGGTGGCGGAGCTGTTCCCGTCGACGTTCCCGTCCGGGCAGGGCAGCGACCTGGCGGGGGTGGTCGAGGAGGTCGGCGCCGGGGTCGGCGGATTCTCGCCCGGCGATGAGGTGATCGGGTTCACCAACAACCGGGCATCCCAGGCCGAGCTGGTCCTGGTGGACGCCGGCGACCTCACGCGCAAGCCGGAGAAGGTCTCGTGGGAGGCGGCCGGCGGCCTGTTCGTCGCCGGGACGACCGCGTGGGCGGCGGTACGTGCCGTCTCGCCCAAGGAGGGCGAGACCGTCGTCATCTCCGGAGCCGCCGGAGGGGTCGGCTCGCTCGCCATCCAGCTCGCGCGCAGTACCGGGGCCAGGGTCATCGGCCTGGCGAGCGAGACCAACCACGAGTGGTTGAAGAGCCACGGCGTGATCCCCGTCGCCTACGGTGACGGCGTCGCGGACCGGATCAGGGCCGCCGCTCCCGGCGGCGTGGACGCTTTCATCGACACGCACGGCGACGGGTACGTCGAGCTGGCCCTCGCGCTCGGCGTCGCGGCCGACCGGATCGACACCATCGCCGACTACGCGGCCGCCGCCAAGCACGGCGTGAAGACTGACGGCGGGGCGGAGGCCGGTCCAGGCGCCCAGGTCCTCGCGGAGCTGGCCGGCCTGATCGCCGAGGGACAAATCGAGGTGCCGATCGCGAACATCTACCCGCTGGCACAGGTCCGCGACGCGTACACCGAGCTCGAGCGCCGCCACACCCACGGCAAGATCATCCTCAGGCCCTAGTCCCGCGTGGTCATGACGGAGTTCCCGGCTAGATCAAATTGTCGCGGTTACGCCAAGGGCGGCCCGTCGCCGATGAAGCATCCAGCCGCATACACCACACCACCGACGGAAGAACGTTCCCGTGTCCCGCATCTTCATCACCGGCTCCACCGACGGACTCGGCCGCGCCGCCGCCAGTGTCCTGATGAGTGAAGGCCATGACGTTGTCCTCCACGCCCGGACGCCCGAGCGGGCGGCGGCGCTCAGCGACCTGGCCCCGGACGCTGCGGGAGTCGTCGTCGGCGACCTGGCCAGCGCAGCCCAGACCCGAGAACTGGCCGATCAGGTGAACGGCATCGGCCGGATGGACGCCGTCATCCACAATGCCGGCGTCTTCCTTGAGCCCTACCGCTCTGCGACCGCCGAAGGGCACGCCAAGACCCTGGCTGTGAACACCCTCGCCCCCTACCTGCTCACTGCGTTGATCGATCGCCCGGATCGGCTGGTCTACCTCAGCAGCGGATTGCATCACGCCGGTGCTGGTTCCCTGCGGGACATCGACTGGACCGGGCGGCAGTGGAACGCCGCACAGGCCTACGCCGAGAGCAAGCTGCAGGTAACTGCACTCGCGCTCACGGTGGCACGGGCTTGGCCGGGGGTACTGAGCAACGCCGTCGATCCGGGCTGGGTCCCGACCAGGATGGGCGGCCCCGCAGCAACCGACGACCTAGAGCTCGGGTATCTCACCCAGACGTGGCTTGCCGTCAGCAACGACGCGGCCGCGACGGTAAGCGGCGGCTACTGGTACCACCGGCAGCAACAAGCGCCAGCGCCACAAGCCCGTGACCTGGCTTTCCAGGATCAACTGCTGGACCGGCTGGCCGCCCTCACCGGCGTCGCGCTCTTCTAGCCGAAAGTGCCTGGTCACGGTGGCGGCCACCCGTGCCCGCGGTTCGTGGCGGGCCAGGGTGATCGCCTCCTCGACGTGGCTCACTGGAACGGCCGCACCTCGATCTTCCGATCGCAGACCTTCGAGGCCTCGGTGGCGAGCTTGAGCGCCACTTCCAGGTCGGGGGCCTCCCACACCCAGACGCCGGCGAGGTACTCCTTCGACTCCGCGAAAGGCCCGTCGCTGAACACCGCTTGCTCGCCTCGGTTGTCGACGACCGTGGCCGCGTCGGTGTCCGCGAGTCCGCCCGCGAAAACCCAGTAGCCCTCCGCGATCAGTCGTTCGTTGAACGCGCTGATGGCAGGCTGCCTGTCCGTGCTGCCGGGACTGCTCTTGTCATCGATCACGGAAACCAGGTACCGCATCTGAAGATCATCTCCTGTGGTGTCAAGTCAGCGTGGTTCGGTGCTCAGCGATTCAGGCCGTTGCATACTGCGGGCGTCCGGCCGGCCGGCAGACCTGGATCGTCACGCCCTTCGAGTCGACTCGCGACTCGACCAGGTCGAGCGCAAGATCCGGGCCGGCCTCGGGGAACAGTCTCGCGCCCTGGCCGAGGATCACCGGGATCACGATCAGAGTCATCTCGTCGACCAGATCGTTCTCGAGCAGCCACCGGGTCAGGGCGCCACTGCCGTGCACCTGCAGCTCGCCCCCTGGCTTGGCCTTCAGCTCACTGATGGCCGCCGCGAGGTCACCGCGGAGAACGGTCGTGTCCTCCCAGCGCGGCGCGGTGAGCGTGGTCGAGGCAACGTATTTGGGGGCCTCGTTCAAGGCGACGCCGATGGGATGTGCGCGCATCTGGCCGATCGATCCCCAGGAGCCGGCGAACAGCTCGTACGTGCGACGGCCGAACAGGAACGCGTCTGCGCGCTGGTAGGTCTGCGTGATGAACGTCCTGGTCTCGTCATCGCCCTTCCCCCGGGCCCATCCGCCGCGCTCGAATCCGTTCCTGCGGTCATCCGGCGCGGCACCGTTTCCCTGCATCACTCCATCGAAGGTGACCTGAGTCATGGTCGTCAGCTTCATGATCGTGGTTCCTTTGCCTTGGCGCCGCCCCCTTGCGGGCGACGCCACCACCACCCCTGCTACGAACACCGCCGCCCCGATCCGACACCCTCTTCCGTGCTT
>JASHUE010000672.1:0-3169 GCA_030040195.1 Streptosporangiaceae bacterium
CGACGAACCGCCGCCCCGGGAGGAACCGCCGCCCGCGGGGGAAACGTCCGGCCGATCGGCGCGACGTCCGCCCGGAATTCCGCGGCTGGCGCTCATGGCTGCGGATTGTAGCAAGTCCAGATTGTCTCCATAATGCCATGACGTGCTGATATTTCGCTGGGTAGCGAACCCGGACGCGCAGTGCGCGCGGCCGGTCAGGGCCAGAGCGAGGCCAGGGCGAATCGGCGTCCGCAACGATGTCGAGGACAACCTCAGGAAGACGGGGTCGCCTCGGTTAAGGTCGGACTATCTGCCCCGCTGGCGGCGATCCTGCCCGCCGCGATAGTCGTGACGCCTGGAGGCTGAAATGGGCAAGTGGCAGCTCGACCCGTACCACACGCAGGTCGAGTTCTCGGCAAGACACCTGGGAATGATGACCGTACGTGGTCACTTCGCGGAGGTCAGCGCGACCGCTGACATCGATCCTGATCACCCGGAGGCGGCCTCGGTCGAGATCACCATCCAGACCAACAGCATCAAGACCAACCACGAGGTCAGGGACAACGACCTTCGTTCGGGCAACTTCCTCGAGGTGGACAAGTACCCGACGATCACCTTCAAGAGCACGGGCGTCGAGCCGGCCGGCGAAGACGAGTGGAAGCTCAAAGGCGACCTGACGATCAAGGGCAACACCAGGCCGGTCGAGCTCACGGTTCACCGCTACGGGGAATTCAACGACCCCGGCATGATGGGCCACCGGATCGCCTATCGCGCCGAGACCAAGATCAACAGGCGCGACTACGGCCTGAGCTTCAACATGCTGCTCGACGGGCGGATGGTCGTCAGCGAGGAGATCCACATCAACATCGAGGGCGAACTGGTCGAGCAGAAGGAGCCCGCTCCGGCGGAAAGTGGCTGACGCGCCGCGGCGCTTGCTGCCGGACAACGGGCGAGGAGCCCGCCCGCACTACGGGATCAGGAAAGGACGGCGGGGAGAGCGACGTCGGCGCTTCAGCCGGCGTTCACGCCCACCCGCCGCGCGAGCCGCACCGGGTCGAGGTCGGCTACGAAGATCTTCTGGAGCATGTGCCAGTCCTGCGGGTGCTCGGTAATCCCCTGCTGGAAGCAGTACGCCATGGCCTGCGTCATCGCGGCGATCTTCTCGCGATGGTCGCCAGCCGCGGGCACGGGGACCTCGGGGTAGACGCGGGCTCCCCAGCCCTCGCCCTGAAACCACAGCGTCACCGGCATCAGCGCCGCACCCGTATGCTCGGCCAGCGCCGCCGGCCCGGCCGCCATCCGCGCGGCCTCGCCGAAGAACTGCACCTCGACGCCGGCTGCGGAGAGGTCGCGATCGCAGACCAGGCAGACCAGCCGGCCCTGCTGCAGGCGCTGTGTGAGCACATCGAACGGGCCCGTGCCTCCCGTGTGCGGCAGGACCTCCATGCCGAGGCTCTCGCGGAACGCCACGAACTTGTCGTAGACCGCGGCCGAGCTCAGCCGCTCGGCGACCGTGGTGAACGAGCCCGCCCCGCGGCGGACGATCCACGCCCCAGCCTGCTCATAGTTGCCCATGTGCGGCAGCGCGAAGATGACGCCCCGCCCGGCCGCGAGGTGGCCGAGCGCGACCTCAACCTGGTCGCCTTCCATCCGCATCCCGGCCATAATCTCGTCGGCCGGGATTACCGGCAGCCGGAAGACCTCCAGCCAGTACCGCAGATACGACCGCATGCCCTGGCGGGAAAGCCGCCGCAAGTCCTCCTCGCCGGCGCCCGGCCCGACGACCCGGCGCAGGTTCGCTTCCAGCCGCCGCACGCCGCGACCGTGCCGCAACCACAGCACGTCGGCAATCGCTGCGAACAGGCGGCGCATCCACGACCTCGGCAGCCTGCACACTGCGGCCCAGCCGATCAGGTACAGCCGCGCATAAAGTCGGTCCTGCCGCTTCGCCAAGTTCTAACCACCAGGCCAATCCCGGATGGTCGCACGAGCTCGTGACCAATGAAAACAACAGTAACTCCTGCGGAGGGGTCCTCCGCATCCGCAGGGGGTCGCGCCGCCGGCCGTGCTGCCCTACCGATCGTGCTTTCTTGCGGGAACGAGGTGGCGCCCGCCTTCCCGCCGCCCGCACGTGGCAGGTACTCCGGCGCACTCACAGGGCGGGCACGCCCGAGCCTAACCCGGCCGGGCTAACGGCCATGAGACCGCAGCCAGCCAAGACAGCAGCGCGGCGGCGCCGGCCTGCGCCGGAACAGGCGGCAGCCGGCCGCCGCCGGGAACCGCCGCCGCCGGGCCGGGTGAGATCGGCAGAACCGTACGCACCGGTGGTCAACCAGGGACACGGCTAACCGCCGCGCAGCGCGCGGATCGACTGCCGCAGCGAGGCAGTGGTCGCGAGCACGGCGGACGGCTCGTAGCCGCAGTGCGCCATGCAGTTGGCGCAGCGCGGGTCCTTGCCGCGGCCGTAGGAGTCCCAGTCGGTTGTCTCGACGAGCTCGGCATAAGTCTTGGCGTAACCGTCGGCCATCAGGTAGCAGGGCCGCTGCCAGCCAAGCAGCGAGTACGACGGGATGCCCCAGGCCGTGCAGGCGAAGTCAGCCTTGCCCTCGAGGAAGTCGAGGAACAGCGGCGTGTGGTTGAGCCGCCAGCGGCGCCGGTTACCGTCTGCGAACGCCTTGCGGAACAGTTCCCGCGTCTCGGTCACGCCGAGGAAGTGCTCCTGGTCCGGAGCCTTCTCGTAGGCGTAGGCCGGCGAGATCTGCATGTCATCGATCTTCAGCTCATCGTTGAGGAAGTCGAGGACATCAATGATCGTGTGCGGGGTGTCGGTGTTGAAGAACGTGGTGTTGGTGTTGACCCGGAATCCGCGTCGCTGGCACTCCTTGATCGCGGCGACCGCCTCATCGAAGACGCCTTCCTTGCAGACGGACTCGTCGTGGCGCTCGCGGAGCCCGTCGATGTGAACGACCCACGCGAAGTACGGCGACGGCTTGAACTTGTCCAGCTTCTTCGGAATCAGCAAAGCGTTCGTGCACAGGAACACGAACTTCTTCCGCTTGATCAGTTCGTTAACGATCACGTCAATCTGCGGGTGCATGAGCGGCTCGCCGCCCGCGATCGACACCATCGGGGCGCCGCACTCCTCCACCGCGGCGATCGCCTGCTCCACCGGCATCCGCTGTT
This sequence comes from Streptosporangiaceae bacterium, assembly GCA_030040195.1. Lineage (GTDB taxonomy): Bacteria > Actinomycetota > Actinomycetes > Streptosporangiales > Streptosporangiaceae > JAJYUU01. The sequence continues at coordinate 3,163 of JASHUE010000672.1, forward strand.
TCAGCAA
>JASHUE010000673.1:0-10364 GCA_030040195.1 Streptosporangiaceae bacterium
ACGGTCCAGCACACCGATCCAGGCCTCCAGGGGGACCGGTCAACCGGCGGGACCAAGCCGGCCACGCTGGAGACCGGCGCGCAGATCCAGGTGCCGCTGTTCATCACCACCGGCGAGAAGATCCGCGTCGACACCCGCTCAGGCGACTACCTTGGCCGCGCCTAAGTCGCGTCCTCTCCTTCAGCTATCACACGGGCGGGCAGGTCATGGCAGCGCGCAGCAAGGCCAGGAAGCGGGCGCTTGACATCCTGTTCGAGGCGGAGATCCGCGGCGAGCCGGTGCTTGAGCTGCTCGCCGAGCGTGCCGCCGCGGCGGATCCGCCGGTTTCGGAGTACGCGGCCCGGCTAGTGCGCGGCGTCCAGGCCCATTCCGAGCAGATCGACGCGCTGCTCGCCGAGCACTCGCAGGGCTGGACGCTGGAGCGGATGCCGGCCGTGGATCGCAACATCCTGCGGATCGGCACGTACGAGCTGCTCTGGAACGGGGACGTGCCGGATGCCGTGGCCATCAGCGAGGCGGTCACGCTGGCTGGCGAGCTGTCCACCGACGATTCCTCGTCCTTCGTGAACGGGCTGCTTGGCAGGCTGCTGGAGCTCAAGCCGACGCTCGCGCTCTGACCATAGGCCCGGGCACCAAGCGACGGTGACCTTCGCGGGGAACGAGGCGTGTCCCTGCGGCTCGTTCCCCGCACCGGCGCGGCGCTTCAGGGTCAGGGCCCGGAGTTTCCCGCGAACTGCTGGCGGTCGCTCAGGAACCGGCGGCGCCGCCGCCCGGGGCTTCCGGCGGCGCATTGCCCGCGGGCCCACTCGCGGGGACGGATCGGGCGACGCGAGGTATGTCGGAAATCAGCCCGGCGGCGATGAGGCCTAGCCCTAGCCCGGTCGCCGGCCCGGCCAGCAGCACGACGAGTGCGACGGTCCCGCCGATGCCGGAGCCAAAGTTCCCGTTGGGGTTGGCCTGCTCGATCACGTGCATCAAGAAGGCGATCGCGGTGCCGAAGCCCAGGCCGGCCAGGATTCCGGCCCAGACGACCATGTGCCGGCGCTCCGAGGGCGTCATCGGCGGGCGGGCTGGCCCGGCCGCGTCCTCCGGCCATGGAGGACCGAGCTGCGCTCCGGCAGCTTCAGGTGGTGAATGCTCGCTCATGGGCCAAAGCATGGCAGGTACGAAGAAGCCGGACTAGCGGGACCGTTCCGCCATTGCCCGGCGGCTGTTGTCACTGGCCCGCGCTACAGTCGTGCTGGATTCCGGAGCGTAGTGCTGGCGGGTGAGACATGGGCGTACCTCCCGCGCCTGACGACAGCGGCTGCCACATCCTGCACGTCGACATGGACGCGTTCTACGCCAGCGTCGAGATCCGGGACCGCCCTGAGCTTGCGGGCAAGCCCGTCATCGTGGGCGGGGTGTCGGGCCGCAGCGTGGTGCTGTCGGCGACCTACCAGGCCAGGAAGTTTGGAGTGCGCTCGGCGATGCCCATGTCGAGGGCCCGGCGGCTTTGCCCGCACGCCACCGTGATCCCTCCCAGGCACTGGCTCTATAGCGCAGTGTCTAAGGAGGTCATGGCGATATTCCGCGACGTGACGCCGCTGGTGCAGCCGCTGTCGCTGGATGAGGCCTTCCTGGACGTATCCGGCGCGATCCGGCTGCTCGGCTCGTCGGCCATGATCGGCCAGCACATCCGGCGGCAGGTCGCCGAGCAGCAGCAGATCACCTGTTCAGTCGGCGTCGCGCCGAACAAGTTCCTGGCCAAGCTGGCATCGGTGCAGTGCAAGCCAGACGGATTGCTGGTGATCCCGGCCGACCGGGTGCTGGAGTTCCTGCACCCGCTGCCGGTATCGGCGTTGTGGGGCGTTGGCCAGCGAACCGGCGCGACGCTGGCGAGGCTCGGGCTGCGGACCGTGGCTGATATCGCCGCCACTCCGCCGAGCGCCCTGGAGGCCGAACTCGGGCCGGCCGCGGCGGCGCATCTGACCGCCCTGGCCTGGGGCCGCGACAGTCGCGAGGTCGAGACCGCTATCCGGGAAAAGAGCGTCGGCGCCGAAGAGACCTTCGATGTGGACATTTCTGACGTTGAAGTCATCCGCCGCGAACTGCTCCGGCTTTCGCGGCGTACGGCGCGGGCGCTGCGCTCCTCCGGATGCGTGGCCCGGACCGTCGTGGTCAAGTTGCGCAAGGCTGATTTCAAGACGATCACCCGGTCGCGGACGCTGGCCGAGCCCACCGACGTGACGCGCGAGATCTACGACACCGCCTGTGCGCTGTACGAGGCGTCGGGCCTCAGCGGGCGGGCCCGGCTGCGCCTCGTGGGCGTCCGGGCCACCGGCCTGGTCCCGGCGGCCGCAGCCCATACCCAGCTGGCCCTGGGCGAGCGGACCGTGCCCTGGCGCGAGGCCGAGTCGGCGGTGGACCGGATCGCCAGCCGATTCGGGACTGATGCGATCCGGCCGGCCACGCTCGTCGAGCGGGCCGTGGGCCAAAGTGCCCGTCGTCTGGCTGCCGATGACGCCGGACCCGGGGAGTGAGCGGAGACCCTCCATCCGGTGAGTCCCCTGTGGCGCTGGGCATATAGGGGCATGCCGGGCAGTCGTAGCGAGCTGACCGGCACCGTCGGCTGGAGCCGATCGACCTGATTACGGAGCGTAGCCATGGCGCTTGGGTTCCAGACCTCTTGCTGCCGTGTACCCTTCCACAAGACGCCCTGCCGCTCGTATTCTGGGCGTATAGGGAAGGGTCACGCGGCGGTTGTCGCAGGCCGAGCGCATGGGAGGCAAAGTGCCGCTCTCTGAGCACGAGCAGCGCCAGCTCGAGCAGATTGAGCAGGCGCTGTACTCCGATCATCCGCGACTTGCCCGGATCATGCGGGCCAAAGACCCCAGGGTGCACTACCGCCGACGTGTCATCCAGTCGGCCGTCGGGTTCCTGGTCGGCGTTGGCGTGCTGGTGGCTGGCTTGCTGACGAAGCACGCGTACCTCGACGTCGCCGGCTTCGTCATCATGCTGGCCAGCAGCATGTGGGCCATCGCGAGTTACCGCAAGATGACCGGCATTCTGGTGGATCGCCGGACCAGGGGCAGCCGTAAGCCCCCAAAGCCCGCGAGCAGCTCGGGCGGCATGATGGAGCGGATGGAAGAGCGCTGGCGCCGTCGCCAGGAGCGCGACCGGTAGCTGCGCCCCGCATCCCGGCTGACTCTTCACCGACCGGTTGTATTTTCGTGCCAGTCTGTCCGTTATGGGAAACCGATGAAGGTCGGGGACCGGGCCGGGCGCGCTGGGTCAGCTAGCCCGGTGCTGCACGATCCGGCGGAACTGGTGGCGCATGGTCGGCCAGGACCAGTCAATCCAACTCGTGGCTCGGCCTGCTGACTGCAAGGCATTGCTGACCGCGGCGAGGGTGGACGGCGGCAGCAGCAGCGCCCGCAGGCGCTGAGGCTTGGTTGCGTTCGAGGCCAGCGCCTTGCGGACCGCGGCCTCGTCGGCCCGCAGCCGGGCGCCCGGCTGAGTGCCGAGCGAATACCGCGCGCGCTCCACCGCCGAGGCGATCCTGGCGAGGCCCTCGCGCGGGGCCGGCTTGAGGCGGGCGGCGTCGGACACCCTGATGACCGTCATCCGCGGCGAATCGCTCGGAAGCGTGTTGACGCCGTAGTCGGTCAGGTCGTCGTGTAGCTCCCTCCAGGCGGCCAGTGCGAGTTCCGCGTCGCTGGAGGCGGCCATCCAGCGACGGCGCCTGGTCACCCAGCGGCCGATGGCGGGCGAAGCCAGCAACAGGACCGCCACGATGGCAATCGGTATGCCGACGGGGAAACCGTGCGAGGCCGCCGGATTTTTCAGTGGCTGACCGCCGGTCGACTGGTTCTTGCAATCGGCCAAGCGCAGGTGGCAGCCCTTCAAGGTGCCCGGCGCGGTGTCAGCGGGCGTGGTGGGAGCAAGCGCGCCGGTGCCCGAGTTGCTTGACGGTGGTGCGCTGAAGCCACGGAAGTGGGTCGTATACCCCGGTTCCTCGGCCGTGCCCTGGCCATTAGGGCCGCCGGGGGTCGGCTCGAACCGCACCCATCCGTACCCTCCGAAGAACAGCTCGGGCCAGGCATGCGCGTCGGCCGTGGTCACCTGCCACGTGCCGTTGGGCTCCCGGCTTCCTGCGGTGTAGCCGACGACGACCCGCGACGGGATGCCGAGCGTTCTGGCCAGGACCGCGAATGCCACCGCGAACTGCGCGCAGTACCCGCGGCGGTCTTTGGTGAGGAACTGATAGAGCCAGCCGCTGGTGTCAGGAAGATGAGGCGTGAGCGTGTAGGTGAACTCCGAGGAGTCCAGCCAGTGCTGCAGATCGTAGGCGTACTCATACGGGGTAGTGGCGTTGACGGTGTGCAGGTCCGCTAGCGCCCGCAGCTGGCTCGCATCCGGTCCCTTGTAGTTGCCGTAGGTGCTCTGGATGGAGGCCGGGACGCCCTGGTAATCCGCGTTGAGCTCGTCCGCGGTGAGATCGGCGGGTGCCTCGCTGGTGACGGTCAGCCGCAAATTCGTTTGCTGCAGCTCATCAATCACCATCAGCGTGCCCCATTCCTCCGACAACTCCTTGGCATTGGTGTCGGTGATCCGCACCGGGGCGTAGGGCACCGGCACTGCCGTTTCCCCTAGCTGGGAGCCGATGGTGAGAGCTGTCGTGACCGTGCTGGTGGGGGTGGTGGCCTGGAGCCCCGGCACCCGGTAGGGCATCTTCGCGGCCATGATCTGCGAGATCTGGCCGCCGTTGGCTATCTGCCAGGACTGGCTACTCTGGTCGTAGTTCAGCACCCACTGCCCCAGGTACTGCTGCGCTGGGTCGGCGGCATTGGTGGTGTAGGACAGGACAGGCAGCGGTCTGCCCTGAGTCAGGTCGCGCTGGACGTCGCTCAATGGTGAAACATCGTCGCTCGAGCCCGAGCCGCCCAGGCCGCCGGTGCCGCTGCCCTTGCTGAAGAGATCATGCGGCCTGGAGGTCGGCAGCGCGATCGGGATCGCGATCGCCAGGCAGATGGCCGCGAGGCCGACGCGTCGCCCGGTCGCGGCCAGGTCCCTGGTGTCGGGCCCCTCGCCGCCCTCGTCAGCTCCGCTGACGCGGCGCACGGTCACGAGCCGACCCCACATCCGCAGTCGCTGTCGGCCATCGGTCGACAGCAGCGTGAGGTAGCCGGCGATCGCAAGAGCGAAGGAAATGGACTGGCCAAACCCGAAGCCCTTCAGGTTGCTGGCCACCGGCACGCAGAACAACAGCAGCAGCGGAAGCCCGGCCAGTGCGGGCCGCCGAATGCGCACGGCCATGTAGTCCACGATGATCGCGATCGCGCCGATGCCGGCGACCGCCACCAGATCCACCGGCTTGGTCGCCAGGATCGGCGGGGAGCCCTGGAACTGCGGCGATGCCTGCGAGGGTAGTTTCCACAGTGCGCTCATCGAGGCGGGCGACGGGATCAACCGCGCGTAGGACTGAGCCCCGGCAAAAACGGCGTTCAGGTAGATCAGCAGGAACGAGCAGTACGTAACCAGCATCGCGAAGCCGCGCGCCGACCGATTGCCCGTCGCGCTCAGCGCCGTGACCGCTATCAGCACCAGAGCGCCGATCACGCCCGTCCAGCCCAAGCCCACCATCAGCGGGATCGACGCGATCGCCACGGCGAGGGTCGCGCCGATGGCGGCCGGAACCGTGGCCGCCCTGGTGAGGGTTCCGGCCAGCGCGATGACCACGACCGCGGCGATGCCCTCGGCCAGCCACGCGGCTCCGTGCAAGACCGCGAAGAGCGAGAAGGACGCGGTGACCGTGGCCAGGGCCGCCGCGGCGGTGAGACGGTGATTCATCATGCTGTCCGTCCCGGCTGCTCGTATTCGTGGCCGCCCAGCGTGGCCGCGGGGACGAGCATCTCGGCGGCACGCGGCAACTGCTGCCAGGCGGTGGCCAGCGGCGTTCCCGCGTCGATCCGGATGACGTGCCAGCCGGCCGCGCGCAGTACGGTCGCCGCCGGCGTGGTCTCGTCTGGCCGCGCCTGCCTGCCGTCACCGCCGGGCCCGGCCCGGTCGGAGAGCGCGTGTGCGTTCGCGTGGCTGTGCCCGTTGGCCTCCGCTTCAGCCGGGCCGGGTCCGCCGCTCCATCGCGGGTCGGCCCACGTGCTCACCGCTAGCAGCAGCGCGATGGCCTGGCTGCCCTCGTTGCGGCACGTGGCGAGGTGCCTCGCCTCGGACTCTGACAGCCGTCCCATGACGGCGATGATCACGCCGGCGCTCGCGATCCTGAGTTCCTTGATGCCGCCCGACAGATCGTTGACCCGTGAGGGCTTGATCACCGCGAGCGCGTCAAGCAGCATGTCCTCGAATGCCATCCCGCTGCCGAGGTTGGCTCCCTCGTGGGTGATCAGCTGGCCGGACAGGCCCTCCTGGGCTAGGTGCACGCCGACCGATGCGGCAGCGCTGACCGCCAGCTCGAAGGACGAACTGGGGCCGCTTCCCAGGTGGGCGGAGGCTCGCGAGTCCAGCAGCAGCGTGGCCCGGTTGCGCCAGCGCTGCTCCTCCCTGCGCACCATCAGCTCGCCGTACCTGGCGGTCGAGCGCCAGTGCACGCGGCGCATGTCATCGCCGTCGCGATAGTTCCGGGGAATCACGTCGTCCTCGCCGGCGGTGGCGGTCAGGCGGGACCGGCCGTCCCCTTCGCCGGCCCAGGCCCGGCTGATCATGGTCCGGGACAGCGGGTAAACCCTGGGCGTGACCACGAAGTTGGTCCGGCCGGAGAACGACCTGGCTATCTCGACGAGGCCGAATGAGTCGGCCACACGCAACTGAAGGGGACCGACCTCGAACTTCCCGCGCAGGTCTGACCGCAGCGAGTAGGTCAGCTCCCTGGTGCCGTTGCGCTCGATCTTGTCCAGCACGTACCTGGGCCGCGTGCCAAGCGCGTACGGGATGGCGTCCTCGGCCAGGATCAGCCCGGTCGGCAGTCTGGAGATGTTGTGCAGCCTCAGCATGACCTGGGCGGTCCCGCCGGCCGCGATTCGCGGCGGGCTGATCAGCCGCGCGCAGGTCAGCCGGTAGTGGGCGCGCCGCGTGGCGAAGACGGTGATCACCGGCAGCGCGATAAGTGCCACTCCCACGCAGAGCAGGCTGCGCTCGCCGAGCAGGTATCCGGCCAGCGCCGCGGCGATGCCCGCAGCCAGGAATGAGCTCCCGCGCGTCGTCAGTCCGGCCAGGAACGATGTCCGCACCTCGGCTCTCCTTTCCGGCTGCCCTTCTTCGAATGCGCTGCGGTGGCAGTTTGACCGGAGACGCGTTACTACCGGCTGGGCAGCGGCAGTCGCCTGACGATGGCGTTCAAGATCTGGTCGGGCAGTTCGCGGCCGACCATAGCGGCGGTGCTGGGCAGCAGCCGGTGGGCCAGCACCGGCACCGCCAGAGCCTGCACGTCGTCGGGTATCACGAAGTCGCGGCCGTCCAGCGCGGCATACGCGCGGCTGGAGCGCATGAGGTGCAGCGCGGCGCGCGGCGAGGCGCCCAGCCTCAGCTCGGCGGACGATCTGGTGGCCGTCATGAGGTCAATGATGTACTGCCGTATCGCCCCGGACACGTGCACCTCGCGCACGGCTGCGACCAGCGCGCGGATGTCGCCGGCCTCGGCCACCGGCTTGAGGTCGTCGAGCGGCTCACTTGAGCCGTGCGAGTCGAGCATGGACAGCTCGGACTCCCGATCCGGGTACCCGATCGACAGCCGGATCATGAAGCGGTCCCGCTGCGCCTCCGGCAGCGGATATGTGCCCTCCATCTCCACCGGGTTCTGCGTGGCGATCACCATGAACGGCGGGGCAAGTGGATAGGTCGTCCCATCAACGGTGACCTGGCGCTCTTCCATCGACTCCAGCAGGGCCGACTGAGTTTTGGGCGACGCGCGATTGATCTCGTCGCCGAGTACGACATTGGCGAAGATCGGTCCTGGCTTGAACTCGAACTCGCGTATCTCCTGATTGAAGGCGCTGACGCCGGTGATGTCGCTGGGAAGCAAGTCGGGAGTGAACTGGACGCGGCGGACCGAGCAGTCGATGGACCGGGCCAGGGACTTGGCCAGCATCGTTTTGCCGACGCCCGGGACGTCCTCGATCAGGATGTGACCCTCGGCGAGCAGGACGGTTAGCGCCAGTCGCACCGCATCGGGCTTGCCGGAGATGACGCTCTGCACGGCCGCGCTGACCTGCCTGGCGACATCCACGAGTTCGTCAAGCGATCGGCCTGCCGACTGCCCCGCATGGGTGACCACGTATTCCTCCAGGCGCCCAGTTCGTAACGTTACGCACGCATTACCCGGTGCAACGGTTCATCGGCAATGACTAAACCGTGCGATCAGACAGTACGTCCTCGTATGCCCGCCAAGCGATTCCGCTCACATATCGGCGTAGTAACACTGCGGTGACTTTCCTCTGCCCTTACTGCTGACACTCACTCGGGACTGCCCCCACTTCACGTACGTGGCATCCCGGCGGAACGGGTTTACCCGCCCTGGGGGGTGTTGCAGCTCCACTTTGCCCCACCGCGCTGACCTGCGTAATCGGTGAGCCGATGTTCGCCTCACGGGCTCGTTGGAATTGACGGTGGAGGAGAGTGGAGTACAGTGGTGACCCGTGGGGCAGAAATGGCCCACGGAACGCATCGGGTGGGGGACAGGGGAGGTGGACCGGGTGTTCCTTGGCACCCATACGCCTCGCCTCGACGAGAAGGGCCGACTGATCCTGCCGGCGAAGTACCGCGAGGAACTATCCGCAGGCATCGTGCTCACGAAGGGCCAGGAACGGTGCTTGTACGTGTTTCCGGCCACCGAGTTCAGCCGGATTACCGAGGCACTGCGGACGGCGCCGGTGACGGCGAAGGCAGTCAGGGACTACAGCCGCGTGTTCTTCGCCAGCGCCTCGGACGAGGAACTGGACAGGCAGGGCCGCGTCACCATCCCGCCGAGCCTGCGCGAGTACGCGGGACTGCAGCGGGACTGCGTGGTGATCGGAGCCAACACGCGGCTGGAGGTCTGGGACGCTGCGGCCTGGACGACCTACCTGGGCGAGCAGGAGGACGCGTTCTCCGACGCATCTGAGGAGGTGCTGCCCGGAGTTCTGTAGGCGCCGGCCGTCTCGCAGCAGCAATGACGCCTGGCGCGGATGCCCGGTGAGGTCTCCACCCGTGCTCGAGGGCCTGACCCGGCTGACGTCACTTCCCCGGCGTCAGGCGGACCGTCGGGCCATCGGTGCAGTCGCGCGGATGGGGGCCTGGCCGGGCATCGGATGCTAGCCGCCGGCCTGGCATCAGGAGCAAGCGGCCCGGCATCGAGAGGCACGTCAGTGCGGCCGCCACCGGAAGTGGCGGCCGGAAACCGAGGGGGCGTGATGAGTACGGCTGCGGCCGCGCATGTGCCAGTCATGCGGGATCGGGTGCTTGAGTTGCTCGCGCCTGCTCTCGAGCAGCCCGGCGCGGTGCTGGTCGATGCCACCCTCGGGCGTGCCGGGCACGCCAGCGCGTTGCTGTCGGCCCATCCAGGGCTGACCCTGGTCGGCATCGACACTGACGCCGCGGCGGTCGAGGAATCGCGGCAGGTGCTTGTGGCCTTCGAGGACCGCGTCACGCTGGTCCAGGCCGTCTACGACGAGCTGCCGGAGATCCTGGCCGGGCTCGGCCTGCGCGTGGTGCAGGGAGTCCTGTTCGATCTCGGCGTTTCGTCGCCGCAGCTGGACAACCCGGGCCGCGGCTTCTCCTACTCCCAGGACGCACCTCTGGACATGCGGATGAACCAGGCGGGCAGGCTGACCGCCGCCGACATCGTTAACAGCTATCCGGCCGACCGCCTCGCCAGGGTGCTGCGCGAGTACGGCGAGGAGCACTTCGCCCGCCGGATCGCCGACGCGGTCGTGCGCGAGCGGCAGCATGCCCCGCTGACATCGACGCGGCGGCTTGCGGAGATCGTCCGCGAGTCCATACCCGCCCCGGCGAGGCGGACCGGCGGAAACCCGGCCAAGCGCACCTTTCAGGCCCTGCGAATCGAGGTCAACGGAGAACTCGACGCTCTCGGGCGCGCGCTGCCCGAGGCGGTGGACGCGATCGCAATCGGCGGACGGATTGTCGCGCTCGCCTACCACTCACTCGAGGACCGCGCGGTCAAGCGCGCGCTGGCGGCCCGATCCACTGACACCACCCCGCGGGGCCTGCCGGTCGCGCTCGAGTCAGCGCAGCCCGAGCTGAGGCTGCTGACCAGGGGTGCGGAACGACCGTCGCACGCGGAGGTAGCGGCCAACCCGCGAGCCGCCCCGGCCAGGCTCCGGGCGGCCGAACGGATCAGGGCGGCCGCATGACGGCGCAACGGCACGACAGCA
>JASHUE010000072.1:0-3180 GCA_030040195.1 Streptosporangiaceae bacterium
CGAGGTGCCGCCTCATGGGGGGAATCCCCCAGCTCAGGATGGGAGTTAGCCGGCTGCTACCAGACGCCCCTCATCCATAGCGTGAGCAAGCCGAACGCTCACGAATATCGAGGGGGCACCCAATGATTGAGGCCACTGGTCTCACCAAGCGCTACGGTTCAACCGTCGCGGTCGATGATCTCAGCTTCACTATCCATCCCGGTGTTGTCACCGGATTCCTCGGCCCGAACGGCGCCGGCAAGACAACCACCATGCGGCTGATCCTCGGCCTCGACAAGCCGAGCGCGGGGACGGTCACCGTCGGGGGCAAGCCTTACATACAGCTCGCCAGCCCGATGCGCGAAGTCGGGGCGCTGCTCGACGCCAAGGCGGTGCACGGCGGCCGCAGTGCTCGCAGCCACTTGCTGTGCCTCGCCCAGACGAACGGCATCCCGGCCAGCCGGGTTGACGAGGTACTGGGCATCGTCGGGCTGACAGCGGTCGCTGCCAAGCGCTCGAAGGGATTTTCGCTGGGCATGAGCCAGCGGCTGGGTATCGCCGCGGCCTTGCTTGGGGACCCGCAGATCCTCATGTTCGACGAGCCGGTGAACGGACTGGACCCCGAGGGCATCCGATGGATCCGCACTCTGATGCAGTCGCTCGCGGCTGAAGGACGCACGGTTCTGGTATCCAGCCACCTGATGTCGGAGATGGAGAACACTGCCGATCACCTCATCGTGATCGGCCGGGGCAGGCTTATCGCCGACTGCGGGATCGGCGACTTCATCGCCGCCAGCCAGCAGCAGGCGGTTCTGGTTCGCACGCCGCAACCCGGCGCGTTCGGCGCGGCCATCGCCGCGGCAGGTGGCACGACCAGTGCCGCGACCAACGTCCCCGGAGCCGCGGGCGAGACCGCTATCGAAGTCCGCGGTCTGACCGAGAACCAGGTTGCCGACCTCGCCTTCGCGCACGGCATCCGGCTGCGACACCTGTCGACCTCGAAGGTGTCGCTCGAGCAGGCGTTCATGGAATTCACGGCCGAGAGCGTGCAGTACCAGTCGGCCCCGACGAGCCGCGCGACGGCCAGCAACGGAACGGAGGAATGACAATGGCGGCGGTAACCACGGACGCAGCGGATCGCGGCGTCCGGCCTAGCCCAGCCCGGCGGGCCGGCCTCATCGGCGCAATACGCTCAGAGTTCACCAAGATCCGGTCGGTCCGCTCGACCTACGCCGCGCTCGGCGTGATGCTGCTAGCCAGCATCGTCTGGGCTGTTGTCTTCTGCGCGGGCACGGCGGCGCACTGGGCGCACATGTCGGCCCAGGCCAAGGGAGGTATCGATCCCACCCAGAGCAGCGTTCAGGGGCTCGCCCTGCTCGGCCAGCTCGTCATCGCGGTGCTCGGCGCGCTCACCATCACCTCGGAGTACTCCACTGGCATGATCCGGACGTCGCTGACAGTGCTGCCGCGGCGCGGGGTCGTGTACGGAGGAAAGGCGCTCGTACTCGCGGGACTCGCCCTGGCGGCCGCGTTCCCAGCCAGTTTCCTCTGCTTTTTCATCGGCCAGCGGCTTCTGGCGAGCACGCACGCGGCGGCGACGCTATCTCAGCCAGGAGTGCTCCGAGCGGTGACCGGGGCTGCGCTGCTCGTCGCGCTGACCGGGTTGTTCGCGCTGGGGCTCGGCGCCGTGCTGCGCAACACAGCCGGGGCCATCGCCGCGGCTTACGGGGTGCTGTTCTTGCTCCCCGAACTCGCCAGGGCGTTGCCGACGCCCTGGCTCGACGACGCTCTGCGGTGGCTGCCAGGCGGGTGGCTCAACTCCCAGGTCACCTACACCAGGGGCGGCATGATCCCGCACATGTTCTCGCCGTGGGGTGAGCTCGCCGTCTTGGCTGGCTACGCGGCAGTACTGCTCGTAGCCGGAGCAATCACGCTGCGTAGCCGGGACGCCTGAGCACCATGCGGCGGCAGCCCGAGCCGAGCGGTTCGCTACGCACCGGGCCATACGCTGTGCACATGCGCAGCGCATGGGCCTGGCTCCGCAGCCATCCGCGGGAGGCGGACCTGGCGCTCGCCGGCGCGATTCTGGTCGTCAGCCTCGGCTCGGCGAGAGCAGATCCGCTCATCGGAATGGTCAGCCTCGCGCTCGCCGCCACCGTGGTCGCACGGCGGAAATACCCGGTGCAGGCATTCGCGTGGGCGGCGGTGCTGGCCGCCCTTCAGGTCGCGTTCGGCCTCAGGCCGGCGGGCGGCTACGTGGTCGGCGCCTGGCAGCCAACGGCGGCCGACGCTGCGCTCGCTGTGCTGCTGTACACGCTGGCCGTGCACACGCCGCCGCGGACCTCGGTGGCGGGCCTCGGGGTCTGCGTAGCGTTGTCCGCGATCGCGATCGAGCGGTGGGGACCGGCGCATTCCGCTCATCCACTCGATTCGATCCTGGCCGCCGCCGCGTTGCTGGGCAGTGTGTCGCTGACGGCCTGGGTCGTCGGCGAGTCCATCGCCTACCGGCACCGGGCCGCGTCGTACGCCTCGCTGGAGGCGAGGGCCGCCCAGCTCGAGGCCGAGCGGGATGCGCAAGCGCGCATCGCCGCGGCCGCCGAGCGCGCTCGCGAGCTGGAGGTACGCCGGGCGCGTGCGGTGGATCAGTCTGCGTCGCGGCTCCGCCGGATCGAGCGGGACCTGCATGACGGCGCGCAGGTCCGGCTCGCGGCGCTGGCCATGACACTCGGCGAGATCAAGGAAAGCCTGGAGTCATCTGCTGATCTCGCCGGTGACGGCGGGCGCACCCAGATGCTCGTCAACGCTGCGCACCGCAATGCCAAGGAAACGCTCGCGGAACTGCGCGACCTAGCCCGCGGCATTCATCCACCACTGCTGGACCAGGGCATCGGCCCGGCGCTTGACTCGCTGGCCGAGACGAGCGCGGTACCGGTCAGGCTGGCGCTCGACATCAGGCATCGGCCGTCGCCGGCGATCGAAGCGATCGCCTATTTCTGCGCCGCCGAACTGCTCGCCAACGTCGCCAAGCACGGTGCTGCCAGCAAAGCGGAGATCAGCGTCACGAGCGACCGCGAGGGATTCGGGATGATCGTGTCCGACGATGGCTCGGGACAGGCCAGGCTCAGCCCAGGGGGCGGACTTGAGGGGCTGCTACAGCGGGTCCAGACAGTCGACGGGCACTTCACGATTGACAGTCCCGCA
>JASHUE010000674.1:0-9882 GCA_030040195.1 Streptosporangiaceae bacterium
GGGGCTGTGCCCTCCCTGGTTAGTCTCGCCAGCCCTGCATGCTCTTGGCGAACTCGGCCAGGATGGACTGATCCGTGCCTTCCTCCGGTATCAACAGCCAGCAGGCCAGGTAGAGCGGCAGGCCGATGCCGCCGACGAAGACGAGGACGACAAGCGCTACCCGGACCAGCAGCACGTCGATGCCGAAGTAACGTGCCAGTCCGGATGCGACCCCCGCCAGCATCCGGTCCTGCACGGGACGGTAGAGGGGCCGCGTCCGCGGGCCGTCGCCGGTGGCCTGGTCGGCCGGGTCGGTGCGCTGATCTGATTCTGGTGCAGTGGTGTTCATAACCCTCAGCGTGCCCCTCGAGCTGGGCCGATGCCATCGGGGACAACCCCTATTCGACCCCGAAGCAGCCCGGACAGGGCCGGACCACAACCAGGGACTGTCCGGATAGCCTGGGCGCATGCCCGCGCACGATGATGTACCCATGGCCGGACGAGCAGGTACCGCTCCGTCCTGGGATGCCGCGAGCGACCAGGGCGGTTACCAGCGTTCCCATCAAGATCAAGAGGGGAACGAGCGGGGTCCGCGGCCGGGCCAGGCCAGCCAGGATGATCAGGCTACGAGAGCGATGTCAGGGAGCGCGAGCCAGCAGGACTGGCGCCGCACCCGCGCGCCGCACGGGTTGCTCGCGCGGCTAGTCCGCGGCCCCGGCAGCCGTCTGCCGTTGCGACGCGAGCGCGAAGGCCGACTCGTCGGCGGCGTCATGGCGGGCATCTCGACAAAGACCGGCGTGGACGTGACCGCGCTGCGCGTCGGGCTTGTCGTCATCACCCTGTTGTCGACCGGCCTCGGAGCCGCCGCCTACGTCGTGGCCTGGCTGCTCCTGCCGATTACCGGCGAGTCCGCGAACATCGCCAGCCGCGCCGTAGCCGACCGGCGGGGCATCGGCATCGTGGCTCTGCTCGCCTCGATGCTGGGCGTCCTGCTCGTGGTCGCGTCCGTCCTGGACGCGGGATGGCTGAACGCGGTCGCCTGGCCGATGATCATCAGCGTCTGCGGCATGGTGCTGATCTGGCGCAACGCCGACCCCGACGAGCAGGAGCTGCTGCACCGGCTGGGCGGGCCGGTATTCACGCCGGCGACGGCGGGAGCCAAGGAGCGTCTCTGGCTTCGGGTGCTGACAACGGTGGCCCTGATCGGGTGCGGGCTGGCGGTCCTCGTGCACGGGCGGCATCACACCGACCTGCTGCCACCGCTCGGCGGGATCCTGCTGATACTCGCGGGCGCGGCGGTCGCGCTTGGCCCCTGGTGGCTGCGTATTGCCAGGGACCTCGCGGCCGAGCGGCAGGCCAGGATCAGGGCCGAGGAACGTGCCGACATGGCGGCCAGGGTGCACGACTCGGTGCTCCAGACGCTGGCCATCATCCAGCGTCGGGCCAGCGAGCCGCAACAGGTCATCCAGCTGGCCAGAGGACAGGAGCGCGAGCTGCGGGCCTGGCTGTTCGACGACCAGGCGCCAGGGACCATCAAAGGCGAGGGCATGACGCTGGCGGCAGGCGTCAGGAAGATCCAGCAGGACGT
This sequence comes from Streptosporangiaceae bacterium, assembly GCA_030040195.1. Taxonomy (GTDB): domain Bacteria; phylum Actinomycetota; class Actinomycetes; order Streptosporangiales; family Streptosporangiaceae; genus JAJYUU01. Next base: position 1,568 of record JASHUE010000674.1, read on the forward strand.
GGAGAGCCAGCACCGGGTCGCCGTCGACGCCGTTACCGTCGGCGACTGCGAACTGGACGAGGACCTGGAGGCCACGCTCGCGGCCGCCCGCGAGGCAACCGTTAACGCAGCCAAATGGTCGGGCAGCGACACGGTCTCGCTGTTCGCCGAGGTGGAGCCCGAGTCCGTATCGATCTTCGTTCGCGACCGCGGCCGCGGCTTCGACCCTGACGCGGTATCCAGTGATCGCAAGGGGCTAGCCGAGTCCGTGCGGGCCCGGATGATGCGCCGCGGCGGCACGGCGACGATTCGCAGCGCCCCTGGTGAGGGGACGGAAGTAACGCTGACAATGCCGAGGTCATCCGCGGCCGAGCAGCCGGTCCGGCGGGCATGAGCATCCCGTCGCCGGCCCCCGACATGGCCAAGCCGCGTGTGTTCCTGGTCGACGACCATGCGATGTTCAGGTCCGGCGTGACCTCGGAGCTGGCAGGCCACGTCCAGGTGGTGGGCGAGGCCGACGACGTGCAGCCGGCGATCACGGCGATCACCGAGAGCGTCCCTGACGTGGTGCTGCTTGACGTGCACCTGCCCGGTGGCGGCGGCCAGGCCGTCGTTGCCGCGGTGAAAGCCAGCCTCCCGGAAGTACGGTTCCTCGCGCTGTCTGCCTCGGATGCACCCGAGGACGTGATCGCGGTGATCCGGGCCGGCGCCCGCGGCTACGTCACGAAGACTATTTCCGGTCCCGACCTCGTCGACGCGGTCCAGCGAGTCGCGGCCGGGGACGCGGTGTTCTCGCCGCGGCTGGCCGGCTTCGTGCTGGATGCGTTTGCCGCGGCACCGATCGGAAGCCTCGATCGGCCGTCCTTCGATCCTGAACTTGACCAGCTCACGACCAGGGAGCGCGAGGTGCTCCGCCTGATCGCCCGCGGCTACACCTACAAGGAGATCGCCAAGGAGCTGTTCATCTCGGTGAAAACGGTCGAGAGCCACGTCTCCTCGGTGCTGCGCAAGCTGCAGCTGTCCACCCGCCACCAGCTCACGAGGTGGGCAACCGAGCGACGGCTGACCTGACGAGTCCGAGGATCGCCAGGCCGTCGTTGCCAGGACCAGGCGGGCGCGACCTGGGCTGAGCCGGGCAAGCGCCCACCAGTGCCCGCATCAGCAAGGCCGAGCGGCGCTCGGCCGCAGTCGCGCCTCCGCGCGGAGCAGGGTCGCCAGCTCGGCCGGGTCGGGCGACGCGCCCGACAGGCCGCGGCTAGCGAACCAGCGGCCGACGTTAACGGCGTCCCGGTCCAGGAACTGTCCGCCGCGAGGATTGGCGATCACGTCGACAAGCTGGGGCACGTCGATGATGTAGAGCCGTCCGCGCGAGACAAGCACGTTGTATGCCGACATGTCCCCGTGCGCGTACCCGAGCCTGGCCATCGCGGTCAGCGCCCGCACCAGCTGCGCCCACAGCCGGGCCAGCTCGGCACCACCCGGCCTCGTCTCGGCGAGCCGCGGAGCGGCAGCGCCGTCGGGCTCGCCGATGAATTCGAGCAAGATCTCGGTGCCCAGCACCTGAACCGGATACGGCACGGGCAGTCCTTCTTGGTGCAGTTCGCTGAGGGCCGCGAACTCGGCGGTGGCCCACTGGATCGCGATCATCGACCGGCCGGCCGCGGAGCGGTTGGCGATCGCCCGATTCATGCGGGACTCGCGAACCCGCAGGCCCTCCAGGTATTCGCTGTCGCGCTGGAACATCTTGTGCTCGGATGCCCGGTACCGCTTGGCGGCGAGCAGGCACGACCGGTCTGTACCAGGCACATGTCGCCGCAGCAGGAAGACGTCGGCCTCCTTGCCGGTCTTCAGGATCCCGAGTTCGGTATCGACCGCGGCCAGATCGGTGACGAGCCACGGCGGGTGGGGCCGGGGTCCGCGCTCGGTGGGCGCCGACTGGTCCCAGGTGGACCACCGATCACCCTCGGGCAGACCGAACGTGCTGTCATCACCGGGCTCGGAAGGCAGCGAGCGACGATGCCGGTCGCGCTTGACGAAGCTGGGCTCGTCGTCGTCAAAGCGCCGCTTGCCGCGGCGCCACGAGGCAGAAGTGGGCACTGATGAGGCTCCTCAGGCAGGAAGTCCGGGCGGGCAGCGTGCAACGCACGATCGTCGTCAATGTGCGGCCCCCCTTCCTGCTCGATGAGCGTCGGCCCCGGCACGGTCCGTTCAGGCCAGTGCCATGCGCGGCCGAGGCTGCCATGCCGTTGCCGTGGCGGCAACTCATTTATCGCTGCGGCGGTGACCAGCCCGACATGGTGATGCCGCCGTGCGGCAACGGGCCTGACGTCTGGCGGCCACGGGCTGGGCCGCGCAGCTCGCTAGCCGGATCCTTCGGCGGCGCTCATAACGGAACGGGCCTGCTCCTCGCTGACCACGCGAGCGATGCCGACCGTGGTCCACCCGACGGTTTCCTCGAGTTCATCCCGCAGCATCGCCGCCTGGTACTCAATCGAGACCGGGCCAACTGCCACGAGATCGTCACGCTCGTTCTTCATAACCAGGACGTAGTTCACGTGGCTCCTTGGCTGCGCTGGGTCGCCGTTGCCAGCAAGTATCCACCGGAACGCCTGGCGGCAGGCCCGCGTTGCCCAGTCGTCCCTGGTTGCTGAAGGATGCGATATGTGCGTATTGATGAGCTTGAAACGATCGCGACCCGGTGCCTGCCCCCGGAGGTCAGCGAGTACTTCAGCCAGGGGGCGTTTGCGGGCCTGACGACGAGCGCCGCACCCGGCGCATGGGACCGGCTCCGGCTGCGGCCGCGCGTGCTCCGGGACGTCTCAAGAGTTTCGACGACGACCACCGTGCTCGGGCACGAGGTGGCCACGCCCATCCTGGTCGCGCCGACGGCCCTGCAGCGCGCGGCCCACCCCGACGGTGAGGTCGCGACTGCCCGTGCCGTCGCGGCGTCGGGCTCGCTGGTGGCCGTCTCCAGCAACTCAGGCTCAACCTTCGAGGACATAGCCGCGACCGGCGCGCAGTGGTGGCTGCAGGTGTACATCCGGCGCGACCGCGGCCTGACCGCGGCCATGCTGCAGCGCGCCCGTGACGCCGGCGCGACCGCGCTGGTGCTCACTGCCGATACGCCCGTGGTCGGCTACAAGCGGAATGCCGGGCAGCCGGCGACCGAGGTCTTCCCCGCGGAGCGCCAGCGCGTCAATATCGATGCGGCCGGACTGCCGGAGAGTGCGTTGATGCAGGCCAGCGACCTGACGCCCGACGACATCGGCTGGCTGCGTGACGTCACCGGCTTGCCGGTGATCGTCAAGGGAGTGCTGCGCGAGGACGACGCGCGCATGGTGATCGCTGCGGGCGCCGTCGCCGTCTGGGTCTCCAATCACGGCGGACGCCAGCTCGATCAGTCCATCACGACCGCGGAGGCCTTGCCCGGCGTCGTCGCGGCGGTGGCCGGCACTGAGGCCGAGGTTTACGTCGACGGCGGCATCCGCAAGGCTGAGCACGTGCTGGCGGCGCTGTCACTGGGCGCCAGGGCGGTGTTCCTTGGCCGGCCGGTGCTGTGGGCGCTGGCCGCCGGCGGCGATGTGCATCAGGGCGGCTTCGCCGGGGTAGCTCACCTGCTCACCGAGCTCACCGGGGACCTGGAGCACGTGATGACCCTGGCCGGAGCCCGGCATACCGGCGAGCTCACCCCTGATCTGGTCTGCTAGCTGCGATCGGCGGGCCAGAGCAGGGCGTCCTTGGCCGTCAGCCAGCCCATGACCCGCGGCACAAACAACCCGGCCCGGACCGCCGGGTCGTCCTCGGCCAGCTTGCGGGCGCGCTCTGGGGATCCGGCTCGGTAGATGCAGATCCCGGCGATGGCGTCGTCACCCCGAATCGGCCCGGCCACCATCAGCAGCCCGGCCGCGCGCATCCGGGCGAAGTGCCCGAGGTGCTGGCGCTGGATCGTCTCGCCGGTCTCGTCGTCCAGTGCCGGCGGGTCGGCGGCCCGCTCCAGCAGGACAAGCTGGTAGCGGTCGAACTCGGCCGGCGGCCCGCTTTCGGCAGTCACGACGAGCGACCTCAGCTGTTCGGCGTGCATGTCCAGGTGGAAGGCCGCGTTCCCCTCAACGAACGTGCCGATCGGGATCGGGCCTTCACGCACGATCTTGCCGTGGTCGCGGATGACGATGTGCACCTCCGTGCCCGCCCGTTCGCCCAGGGCCTCGGCGGCCCGCGCCAGCCTGGCCGCGGACCGGTCGACCTCGCGGGCCAGGCCTGCCAGCCCGCCGACCTCGTCCGCGTAGCTGGCGAGCTCGGCGTCGTCCACTCCGGTGAAGTTGTCGTAGGTGACCGGGTCGTCGGCGGCAGCGACCTTCTCGGCCGCCTCGGCGATGAGGTCGTTGTTGCGGGCTATGTGGGCGGCGATTAGCTCCGCGGGCCACTCGCCGTCCGGCGGCGGGCCGAAGCCGCCTGCGAGCAGGGACGCGGTGAACGGCGCGTACGCGGCTTCGAGGCTCTCGGATGACATCTTCGTCCCCTCCACGATGCGGACACGGGGACCCGGCGGCTCCGTGGGGCACAGCCGCCGGGCGTTTCGACAATGCCAACCGGCCGGCCAGGCGTCAAGGCGATGTCAGGTCAGCCACCGCGCCAAAACGGTCACCGAGGGCGGTCAGCCGGGCATCGGGCCGAGCACCTCGCCGCCTGGCAGTTCGGCCGCGATGGCGGCGAACTCTTCATAGCTCCAGGTCAGCTTGCCGGTACGCAGGTCCTCGATCACACCGTTCAGCCAGTCCAGTTCCGCTGCGGTGATGGCCCGCTCGTACTCGTCGTCCATCAGCGTGATCCTGGGCAGCGAGCCCGAGTACTGCGCGAGGCTGGCGTCCAGTTCGGCCAGCCTTGAGTTGACTGCCTGGGCTCGCTCCTGCATCGCCGCGAGCATCTGCTCGGGTCCGAGCAGCATCACGAACGAGAGCGCGGCGGGGAACTGCGGGAACTCATTGCGCGGCACCGCGATCATGTCGGACAGCCACGCGCTGGCGGCGGCCCGGCCGGCGTCGGTGAGCTGGTAGACGGTTCGCTCCGGGTAGCGCTGATCGCGCTCGGTGTGCAGGACCGTCACCAGGCCGGCCTGCTGCAGGCGCCGGATCGTCTTGTACAGGTTCGCCCGCTGGCCGACATTGATCACCTTGTCCTTGCCCCAGAGCTTGATGAGCCGCTGCATGGCGTAGGGGTGCATCGGCGCCGCATGTAGCAGGCCAAGCACGGCGACCGCGAGAGGGGATGGGCGGAACTCTTCGTCCATGCCCTCGAGCTTACTAGTTTCGAGCGCACTAGTGCCAGCGACGGGCCCGGTGGGCCGGGCAGGCCGTCGGCCCGCCTCCGCGTCGACGATCAGCCTCTAGTACAGCTGCATCTAGTATCTGTACAACTGGTTGCCAAGAGACTATCAGATCGAGTACTATCGCGTTTCGAGGTACTCGACTGTCGGCCTGAGGGCCACGTGAGGAAGGACTTGAGGATGACGGCCAGCACGACCGCCTTGACCGACTCGCGGCAGGGCCGTTACCCGACGATCGACGACCCGTCCGGGTGAGCGCCGTGCCCACCGAACTGAGCCAGGCGGGTGCGCCGCTACTCGAGGCCCGCGCGCTGACAGTGCGATACGGGAAGGTGACAGCGCTGGACCGGCTGGATGTCACGGCACCGGCAGGCAAGGTGCTGGCGGTGCTGGGCCCGAATGGCGCCGGCAAGACGACCTTCGTCAGGACGATCGCGACCCTGCGGCGGCCGGACAGCGGTGAACTGCGGGTGCTCGGCCGTGACGTCGTCCGCGATGCCGCCGGCGTGCGCCGCGACATCGGGCTGGCCGGGCAGTTCGCCGCGGTCGAGCCCGCGATGACCGGCCGGGAGAACCTGGTGATGATCGCGCGGCTGTTCGGGCACGGCAGCCGGGCGGCCAGGCGAGCCGCCGCGGCGATGATCGGACAGCTCGGCCTGGAGGCGGTCGCCGACCGGCGGACCGCCGGCTACTCGGGAGGGCAGCGGCGCCGGCTCGACCTCGGCGCGAGCCTGGTCGGCGCGCCGCGGCTGCTGCTGCTTGACGAGCCGACAACGGGCCTGGACCCGGTTGGCCGGCGTGAGGTGTGGGAGGCAGTCCGCGGCCTCGCCGCGGTCGGCACCGGGATCTTGCTGACCACGCACTATCTGGAGGAAGCCGACGAACTAGCCGACCATGTCGTCGTAATCGATCACGGGCGCGCGGTCGCCGCCGGCTCCCTGAGCGACCTCAAGGCGAGCGTCGGCCGCGACGTTATCGAGGTCTCCGTCGCCGATCCGGCGTCACTGTCGGCGGCGGGCGACGTCCTGCGGCGGGCCACGGCGGCCGAGCCCCGGCTTGACCCGGTGAGCCGCCGGGCTCACGTCGCGGCCAGCGGCGGGTCTGCGGAACTGGGCACCGTGATCGACCGCCTGGCCGAAGCGGCCATCGCCGTCGAGGAGATCGGCATTCGCAGGCCCACGCTCGACGAGGTGTTCCTGACCCTGACCGGCGAGTCCGCCCGGGGAGAAGGAGAACCAGCCCTGACCGGGCAGGCGCATGAGAGGAGCCAGAAATGATCGTGACCGAGGCTTTCGCCCGGCCCGCTCGCGCGCCGGGCACCACCGGCTCGGCGCTGCACGTGGCGCGCCGCGTGCTGCTGAAGTACATCAGGACGCCGGGCCTGAGCGTCATGGGCATCGTGCAGTCCGGCATGTTCTTGTTCAGCTTCAGGTACGTCTTCGGCGGCGCGATCCATGCCGGGCCGGTGAGCTACGTCAACTATCTCGTCCCGGCCTACGTCGCCACGGTTGTCCTGTTCACCGGCGGCGGCATCGCGGTCGCGGTCGCAGAGGACCGGGCGGCCGGGTTCACCGACCGGCTCCTGTCGCTGCCGGTGCCGCGGCTGTCGCTGGTGCTCGGCCGTACCCTGGCCGACTCCACGACCAACGTGTGGTCGATCTTGACCACGGCGGCGCTCGGGTTCGCGTTCGGCTTCCGGCTGACGGGAACAGCAGCCGACGGCCTGGCCGCGCTCGGTCTCTGCCTGGTCTACGCGGTCGTCTTCACCGTCGTGTTCATCGTGATGGGCCTGTTCGCGCCGAGCGGGCAGGCGGCGCAGGGCATGTCGCTGATCGCGTTCGTGTTCGCGTTCATCTCCAGCGCGTACGTGCCGGCCGCTTCGATGCCCGGATGGCTGCAGCCGTTCTCCAGGTACCAGCCGATAACGCCCATGGTCAACGCGGTCAGGTCGCTGCTGGCCGGCTCCGGCGGCGACGTCGCGTTGGCGCTGGCGTGGTCGGGCTTGCTGCTGGTCGTCTTCACTCCGATCGCGGTGCTTAAGTATCGGCATGCGTGATATTCATCCTGATTGAGGGGAACGAGGGGTTTACCGCGCCGGTCCGGTCTGTCACTTGGCGGCCGGCCAGCGCTGACGGCCGGGCTCCCGGTGGGCCGGTCGCCGGCGCGCGCCGGACACTTACGATGAGGGAATGCAGCCGTCGGAAACCGCGGAAACATCAGCACCGGACCAGCCGGCGCGGGCGCAGCAGCGGACAGCGATCATGACCGTCGACGATGACCCGGCGGTGTCCCGCGCTGTCGCCCGCGACCTGCGCCGCCGGTTCGGCGACCAGTACCGGATTGTCCGAGCCGAGTCTGGGGCGCAGGCGCTGGAGGCGCTGCGGGAGATGAAGCTGCGCGGCGACCTGGTCGCGGTCATCCTGGCCGACTTCCGGATGCCGGAGATGAACGGCATCGAATTCCTCGAGCGCGCCATGGATGTCTATCCCGGAGCGCGGCGCGCCCTGCTCACGGCGTACGCGGACACGGGCGCGGCCATCGACGCCATCAACGTCGTCGACCTCGACTACTACTTGCTCAAGCCGTGGGACCCGCCGGAGGAGAAGCTCTACCCGGTGGTGGATGCGCTGCTCGATACCTGGCTGTCCTCCGATCACCGGCCGGTGCCGGAGACCAAGGTGGTCGGCCACCGCTGGTCGGCCCGGTCCTCGGAGGTGCGCGAGTTCCTGGCGCGCAATCAGGTGCCCTACCGGTGGTACGCCTCCGACGACGCCGAAGGACAGCGGCTGCTGGCCGCGGCCGGAACCGACGACCAAAGCCTGCCGCTTGTGGTCACCCCCGACGGGGAGTCGCTGATCCAGCCGACCGATGCCGAGCTGGCTAGCAGGGTTGGCCTGGCCACGACGCCGTCCGCGCGCTTCTACGACCTGGTCGTTATCGGCGGCGGCCCGGCCGGCCTCGGGTCCGCGGTGTATGGCGCATCCGAGGGATTGCGCACCGTGCTGGTCGAGCG
>JASHUE010000675.1:0-3576 GCA_030040195.1 Streptosporangiaceae bacterium
AGTAAATGCCTGCAGAAAGCTAACTGGTTGGAGAGTGGCGATCCCCGGTGCGACCGCTCCGCCTTGACAGCCCGGGCCAAACCGGGAACGCTTCCGGACAGGCTCCATACGGTCGTACTGCGGACAAGTGTCCGTGAAGTCACCCCTCGTTCCCCGGCATAAACGGAGGTCCGTGATGACAGCTACTTCGGAGCTCACCCCAGGTCGGCCGCTGGTCTTCCGCAACGCCACGGTGCTGACGATGGATGACGCGCACACGATTGAGCACGGCGCCGACGTGCTGGTCGACGGCGAGCGGATCGCGGGCACAGGCCACGGGCTCCAGGCGCCGGCGGGTGCGGTCGAGATCGACGCCGCCGGCGGCATCCTCATGCCGGGGATGATCGACACGCACCGGCACATGTGGCAGACGGCCATGCGCGGCTACGGTGCCGACTGGACGCTGACCCAGTACTTCGTCTGGTACTACCTGAATTGGGGCAAGGTCTTCCGGCCCGAGGACATCTATGCAGGTAACCTGCTGGCCGCGATCGAGGCCATCGACGCCGGCGTGACCACCACCGTGGACTGGTCGCACGGCCTGCAGACCGTGGATCACGCCGAGGCTGCCGTGGATGCGCTGACCGAGGTCCCCGGCCGGTTCGTGCTGGCTTACGGCAACATCCAGCAGGGTCCGTGGGAGTGGTCAGCCACGCCGGAGTTCAGGGACTTCGTGGCCAGGCGGTTCGGCCGGGGCAACGACATGCTCGGGTTCCAGATGGCCTTCGACGTGACCGGCGACCCGGCCTTCCCCGAGCGGGCCGCGTTCGAGGTCGCGCGCGAACTGGGGGTGCCGGTCACCACCCACGCCGGGGTGTGGGGCGCGACCAACGACGACGGCATCCGGCTCATGCACGAGAACGGGTTCATGACGCCGTCCACGGTCTACGTGCACGCGGCCACGCTCACGCGGGACTCCTATAACCGCATCGCGGCGACCGGCGGGTCGGCGTCGGTCTCCACCGAGAGCGAGCAGAGCGCGGGCCAGGGCTACCCGCCGACGTGGCGGCTGCGCGAGCACGGCATCCCGGTGTCGCTCTCCATGGACACCAGCGTCTGGTGGAGCGGCGACCTGTTCTCGGCGATGCGGACGACGCTCGGCGCCGACCGGGCCCGCGAGCACCTCGAGGCGCACGCTCAGCAGGAGACCGTGACCAATTGCCACCTGCGCGCGGAGGAAGTGGTCGACTGGGCCACGCGCGGCGGCTCCAGGGCACTCGGCCTCGACTCCGCCGTCGGCAGCGTGGAGGAAGGCAAGAAGGCCGACCTGGTGCTGATCAAGAATGACGAGTCTCCGGTCATGTTCCCCGTGCTCAACCCCTACGGGCACGTGGCATTCCAGGCCCAGCGCGGCGACGTGCACACGGTCCTGATCAACGGCCGCGTCGTGAAGCACGATCACCGGCTCGTCGGAACCGACCTCGGCAAGGCGCGGGAGGTCATCGGGCAGACCGTCGAATACCTGCAGGGCCAGCTCGGGCCGGACGCCTGGGCCGAGGGGATGCACCCGGAAATCCCGGAAACCACCGTGCTGGACAACCCGTACACCTACACCGAGTGGGATGCCGGCTCGGCCCAGTGGAAGGGCGGCACCAGCCGCGACGGCAGCTGACGATCCGGCCAGGGGGTAACCGGCTGGCGCAAAGACCGCGCCCGCTGCCAGGATCGGCGCGTGAGCATTCCCCCTCGGACCGCGACCGACGCCTACCTGGCCACGATCCACGCGCGGCTGGACATCGTCTTCGACATCGACCTAGGCGAGCTCGTCCGGGGCCACCACGTCGTGGCGCGCGGGATCAAGTTGGGCCAGCCGGTCGACACCCGCCGCATCGACCGGGAACGGCTGCGGCAACTGATGGAAGGCGCGGACGACCCGCACAACGGCGGCGGATTCATCAGCAGGCGCAGTGCGGCCGGGTCGGACGCGGGCGAGCCCGACACCGAGACGACGATGACCGAGCCTGAACTCCACTACGAGTTCGTGCCGGGGCTGGACCCGGCCGAGGGCGAGCGCGGCTTCGACTGGTACTGGATGATGTACGCCAGCGACGATGTCGGTACCGAGTACGCCGATGACAACGGCGGTGCGTTCGACCCTTCCGGCGGGGCCGCATCGCACGGCACCAGGGACATCGGCGGTCAGATACCGCCGCAGGCCAGCCGGCTGACGCTCGCGTTCGAGCCGCCGCAGGACTGGGTGCCCCCGGAGCCTTGGCGCCGCGAGATCGTCGTCGACCTGCGAGAACGTCGCCTGGCCTCCTAGTCGTCGCTCAGGGCGGGCGCGCTCCGCTGGGCCTAGGGAACGGTGTAGGCAAGAAGCTGCGGCGTGCCGCCGGTTGCCCCGAGGAGTTGCGGGCCTCCCGCCGGGACCAGGACCGCGTTACCGGCGATCGCGATGGGCGAGTTGGTCGAGGCCGGGAGCGTGAGCCGGTCGACGATCGCGCCGGTCGTGCGGTTAAGCGCGATCAGGAAGCCGTCAAACAGCGTCGTGAACACCAGGTCATTGGAGACGGTCATCGCGCCCAGCGGCATCTGCGACACCTTCGTGTCCCACTCGACCTTTCCGGTGGCGACGTTCAGAGCCTCGATCTCCCCGGTGCCGTTACCGATCGGGGAGCCAAGCGGCAAGCTCAGCTTGGCCAGCGTGAAGGGCAGGTCGACGGTGGCCACGTAGACCGTGCCGCCGGCAAGCGCCATGTTGGTGAGCACGCCACCGAAGTCGCCAGGCAGGATCGTGTACGGCGCCTTGAGCGCCAGCTTGTGCTCCAGCGCGAGGACCGAATACGAGTCCGAGCGGCTGTGCTGGCCAACCGGGGTCTTCCACAGCAGCCGGCCGGTGCTGGCGTTCATCGCGAAGACCACGCCCAGCTTGCCGGACCCGATGATCGCGGGTGCCCCGTCGATGGTCGTCGCGATCGGCGAGGCCTGCATGTCGTGGTCCATGAAGTCATTGGGCAGGCCCTGGTAGTACCAGCGCAGCTTTCCGGTCGCGGCGTTCAGGTTCACGTCGCTGTCGGTGTACAACTGCGGCGAGGGATCCGAGATCGCCGACGCGGCGGACTGGTACGGGTTGCCGATGCCGAAGGTCACCGAGCCGTCAGCGCCGACAAGCGGCGTCTCCCAGGCGCCGCCGGAGCCGGCACCGATGCTCTGGACGCCCTCGTCGGGGCCCAGCAGCGTGTTGAACCTCCAGATCACCGCGCCGGTCGAGGCGTTCAGGGCGAACAGCACGCCGCCGCCCGGCCCGTCCCCGTAGGCGCTGGCCAGGTAGACCCGCCCGCCGGCGACCTGCGGCTGAATCTCGAACTTGCCCTGCCCGCTGTTGAGCAGGTTCTTGTCGATCCAGATCGTCTTGCCGGTGCCGGCACTGAGCGCGAACGCGGCGGTCGAGGTCTCCCCGTAGACGACCCCGCCGACGACCGCGACGCCATCGGGACCGGGACCGCTCTCCTCCGGCACGTTGACCTGGTACTCCCACTTCAGCTTCCCGGTCGCAAGTTCCACCGCATACACGTTCGAGAAGAGATCCTGAAAGTA
>JASHUE010000676.1:0-3602 GCA_030040195.1 Streptosporangiaceae bacterium
GGAGAACTACCGCGGTTTCTCCGGCGAGGGCGCGCTGCTGGGAGTACTCGCGGACGAGGACGCGGCCGCGGACGCCGACGTGGTGGGCGGCAAACTGGCCTGGGAATCCCGGATCGACGTCGAAGACCTGGCCGCGAGCCTGGCGATCACGCCGGCCCGCGTGCTGGCCGCACTGAGCTTCCTGGCCGCGTCCGGCCGGGTCGGCTACGACCTCGCGGACAAGTCGTTCTTCCACCGGGAGCTCCCGTTCGGCCCGTCGCTCGCGGCCATGCACCCGCGGCTGGCGAACGCCAGCGAACTGATCGCGTCCGGGGCCGTGCGCCTGGTCGATGGCGGCGCCACGGTCGGCAGCGGCGAGATCGAGCACCGGGTCACCTTCGGCCCGCCCGACCGCTGCACCTGCCCGTGGTGGGGCAAGCACAAGGGCACGCGGGGCCCGTGTAAGCACGTACTGGCGGCCCGGATGGCCGCCCGAGACGAGGTGCGATGAGCCTGAACCCGGCCGATCTCGAAGCGGCGATGCGCCGCAACGACGTCCAGGCCGTCCGCGACCTGCTTCGGGACGCAACCGAGGCCGATCGGGCCGCGTGTGCCAAAGCGCTGAAGTCGTTCCTGACCGGGCCGAAGTTTCACCTGGTTGCCCCGGTCATGCTGGCTCCGCAGCAGTTCATGGACTTCCTCGGCTCCGGCTACCAGCGCAAGCCCGCCGCGATCGAGCAGCAGGAGCGGGAGGAGGCCGAACTCAACCGCGACTACTACGCCTGGCGGGAGATCGCGCAAGGGCTGGCGTTCCGGGCTGCGCAGTTCGGCCTCGTCGGCGGTGTAGCGGCGGCGACGCGACTCGCTGGCGAGTTCTATGACGCCGGGCATGGCTGGGACAGCTACGACGATGACGCCTACACCGTGGCCGCCGTCCTTGCCGACCGGCGGCCGGTCTGGCTCGCGGACTTCGTCGACCGGCACCTGCGGCAATCGAGCGGGGGTGTCGCCGCCTGGCCTCTCGCCCGCGCGCTGGCAAGGCTGGGCGTGATCCCGCGGCCGGACGCGCCTGAGTACACGACGCTCATGCCCGCCAGCGCCTGCCGCCGCAAGCGTGACGCCAACGGAGAGTGGACCGTGCAGACTCCGGCCGAGGCGCTGCTTGCCGATCCCGGGCTACTCGACGACGAAGTCTGGCGGCTGTTCACGGTGCCTGACGCAGCCTTCGAGCTCGAGAAGGTGGTGTCCCACTCGTGGGTCAACGGAACCCGCGTGCAGGGACAGACCTGGGCTGACGCGATCGCCCAGCTCTCGGCCGCCGGCCTGCTGGACCGTGACCGGCTGCTGGATGCCTGCCTGGATGCGTTCACCCGCGATTTCAACCCGAATCGAGTCGGGTGGTACGCCGACCTGCTGAACAAGCTGGAGCCGTGGCTGGACGAGGTCGCCGCGCGGAGCTCCCGCTATCTGCGGTTGTTGTCGGCGAACGCCAGGGATGCCGTCAAGCTTGCCCAGGCCGAGCTTGGCCGGCTGCTCGCCGCAAGACGGCTTGACCATCGTCTGCTCCTCGACGCCTCCGGCCCGGCATTGCGCTATCCGCAGAAGAGCATCGCCGTCGCTCAGCTCAAGCTCATCGGGCAGGTCGCAGCCAAGGACCCCGGCCTTCGCGCGCGGTGCGCGGTGACGGCGGCCACGGCGTTCGGTCACGAGCGACAGGACGTCCAGGAGGCCGCGCTCAAGCTGATCGGCAAACTCGGTGTCCCCGGCGAGCCGTTCCTCACCGAGATCAGGGCGCGGGCGGCCGACCTGGCCCCCAGCCTGCTGGCCGACGCGGCCGCGCTGGGCCTGGCCAGCGCTGAAGAGGTGAGTGCGCCGGAACGGGCAGGCGCAGGCAGCCACGCCAGCGCGAGCGGCGATGCCACCGGCGCTGGCGCGGTTCTCGTTGATGACTCGGCCAGCCTGGAAGGGCGGATCGCCCTCCTGCCTGCCTCGGCCGCGGGCGACCTGCGGGCCGCGCTGGAGCTGGTCCGGGCCGGCAGCGTGCCCGGTCCCGTGCAAACGCGGCCGGCCGCCGGCGCCATGCTGCCTCGACCGGTGACCGACCCGCATGAGCTGGTCGAGCTCCTGACGGTCGTGCTCGAAGACGGCCGCGACGCGATCGCGGTGGAGCGCGCCCTGGCCGGCGCCGTGCGTCTCAGCTCGCTCCCGACGGCGCAGCGGGCGAGGTTCGTCGCACCGCTGCTGAGGCGGGCTCGCCAGCTGGCCAGCATCTACGTCCCGTTCGACGGCAGCAAGATAAGTTCCGATGTCGCGCTGATCACGCTCGCCTGGAGCGGCGAGAAGCTGCGGCGCGGGACGGCCGATCGTGAGGCGTCATACAACCCGGGCGCGTACGCGGTCGACGGCTCGGGGCGGGCGCGGACGATGGCCGGGATCTTCTCGGCCAGGGCGTGGGAGGCGGCCAAGATCATTGAGTCCGGCCGCGGCGGCGTTCTGCTCGCAGAGCCGGAGACCGAGCGCGGCGCGGTGACCGCCGCCACGCTTCTGGAGCGCGTTGGGCGACTGGCGGCGGACAACGGCCGGCCCGCCGGAGATCATGACCGCGATGTGGCGCTGCTGCGCCTTCAGCCGGGCGACGCCGACGAGCTCTGGCGGGCCTGGGAAGCAGTGTCGGGGGTCAGCGCCGAAGCCCTGCGAGTCAGCCACGAGCAAGTCCAGAGCACCCTCACTTTCGAGGCCGTCACCGGCATGCCGACCGGTCTGCCGATCCGGGAGAGCCGGGTGTGGCACGAGCATGTCCTTGCCCGGATCGTCGGGCCAGTGCCGCAGGCCTCAGCATGCGACTGCTGGCGGCTGCTCACCGACTTGCCTGACCCGCTGACCCAGCACGAGGTCCTCTACGGTCCGGCTCGCTATGAGTCCCGGCACTATGACGCGGCGGTCGCGGCCTGGTCGCTCATCTGCCCGTGGCAGCCGGAGCTGGCGGCCGCCCACCTGCTCAGACCCCTGTGCGACGGCCTCGTGCCGGGCCTCACCCCGGCGACGGTAGCGCTGGAATCCATGCGGCATCCCGGTCACTCGCTCGGCCCGGTGGGCCACCTCGGCCTGGTCGTCGGTCTCGCGTCAGCTGAGGCGGATACCCGGATCGCCGCGGCTCAGCTGTGGTCGGACGCGTGCCTCGACGGGCGGCTTGACCCGCCGCTGGCGGCGGCCGCGATCACGACCGGAGTTCGGGGCGGAGTGATCAAGCTCAGCCGTGTCGCCGATGCCCTGCAGCATGCCTCGCACGCCGCGCTCCCGGCCCGCCGGATCGTGGAGACGGTGTGCGCGGCCGTTGACGGTTTCGCCCCGCGGGCTCCGACCAATCTGCACCTGCTCATCGAGTTGGCGGCGCGGCTGGTGCCGCGCGTGGGCGCGCCCGAGCTCCCGGCGATGGTGCTGGAACTCGCCGGCCGACGTAGCGACACCCGCATCGCCACGACCGCAGGCCAGCTGGCACGGGAACGCCAGGCCGCCGGGTCCGAGCTGGCTACGGCGGCCGCCCAGGCCTTCGCCGCGCACGCGGCGCGGGCGGAGGCGGGCGAGCTGGCGCATTCGGACTGACACCGGCCCGCAGTGAAACG
>JASHUE010000677.1:0-5243 GCA_030040195.1 Streptosporangiaceae bacterium
CACGTTCGTGCTGCCGCCAGACGATCCCGCCTGCACGCACCGGGTTCGGATCTTCACCCCCCGCGAGGAACTGCCGTTCGCCGGTCACCCCACCATCGGCACCGCGGCCGTCCTGGCCAGCGCCCATGCGGCGGAGCCAGCCGGGCACGAGTTCGTTTTCGAGGAGGGGATCGGGCCCGTTGCGGTCACGGTCGACCGCGCGGGCATCCGATTCAGCCTCCGGTCGCCCCGCTTCGAGACCACCGACGAGGTTCCGCCCGCCGCAGCGATCGCCAGGGCCCTGGCGCTGCCGCCGGACGCGATCGCCGAAACCTGGTACGCCGGCATCGGGCTCAGGTTCTGCTTCGTCCGGCTGCACAGACCCGAGCTGGTCGACCGGATTGTGCTGGACAAGGCCGCGTGGGCGGCCGGAGTCACCGGCGGGTGGTCATCGCAGCTGTACTGTTTCGCCGGTGACTGTTTTGCCGGTGGGTGGCGCGACGGCGCGCGGCTGCAGGCCAGGTTTTTCGCCCCCGCGTTCGGTGTCGACGAGGACCCCGCCACCGGTTCGGCCAGCGCGGCGCTCGCCGCCAGCGTGGCCCGCCGGTCCCCAGAACCCAACGGTACCTACACGATCCACATCGACCAGGGGGTGCTGATGGGCCGTCCCAGCGAGCTGACCGCCACCGCCTGCAAGGAAGGCGGCGAGCTCACCGAGGTCGTCGTGGGCGGCAGGGCCGCGATCGTGGGCAGCGGCACCATGAGGCTGGCCGCCGGTTAGTCCAGGCCGCCGGTTAGTCCAGGCCGCCGCGGGAGACCAGCTGCGCGGCGATCACGTTCCGCTGGATCTCGTTCGTGCCCTCGCCCACGATCATCAGCGGCGCGTCCCTGAAGTAGCGCTCCACGTCGAACTCGGTCGAGTAGCCGTAACCGCCGTGGATCCTGACCGCGTTCAGCGCGATCTCCATGGCCGCCTCGGACGCGAAGAGCTTGGCCATCCCGGCCTCCATGTCGCACCGCTCGCCCGCGTCGTACCGCTCGGCGGCGAACCGGACGAGCTGGCGTGAGGCCGTGAGCTTTGTCGCCATGTCGGCCAGGTAGCCGCCGATCTGCTGGTGCTTCCAGATCGGGACGCCGAAACTCTCGCGCTCCTGCGCATAGCGGAGCGCGTCGTCGAAGGCCGCCTGCGCGACTCCGACCGCGCGGGAGGCCACCTGGATGCGGCCGATCTCCAGCCCCTTCATCATCTGGGCGAACCCGCGGCCAGGCGCGCCGCCGAGCAGCGAGTCCGCCGGGGCGGCATAGTCGGTGAACGACAGCTCGCAGCTCTCCACGCCTTTGTAGCCGAGCTTGGGGAGGTCACGCGAAACCACCAGCCCGTCACCGGGCTCGACCAGCAGGATGCTGATGCCCTGGTGCCTGGGTCTGGCATCGGGGTCGGTCTTGCACAGCAGCGCGATCAGCTGGGAGCGGCGGGCGTTGGTGATCCACATCTTCGCCCCGTTGACCAGGTAGCCGCCGCCCGGCAGCGGCCGCGCGATCGTGGTCATCGCCTGCAGGTCAGAGCCGCCGCCCGGCTCGGTCAGCGCCATCGTGGCCCGGACCTCGCCCGTCGCCATCCGCGGCAGGTACCGCTGCTTCTGCTGGTCGGTGCCGAACTGGAGCAGCAGCTTGGACACCACGGTGTGGCCGCCCATCGCCCCGGCCAGGCTCATCCAGCCGCGCGCAAGCTCGGCCGTGACCTCCGCATAACACGGCGTCGAGACCGGCGCCTCGCCGTACGGAGGCGGGATCGCCAGCCCGAATATTCCGAGGGCCTTCATCTGGGCGATCAGCTTCTCGGGATACTCGTTGGCGTGGTCAAGCTCTCGTGCCACCGGCCGGACGTCGCGGTCGACGAACTCGCGGACCGTCGCGACGACGTCCTGCTCCTCGGCCGAAAGACCCGTCACGACGTTGCTCCTCCCGGCCGGACCGGCCCCGTTACGGTCCTAATGTTAGTTAAACCCGCTGACCTGGAACGCTGTGGCCGTAGGAGGGCCGCCGGTGCCGTCTCCCGCAGTTGAAGGCCCGTATTTCGACGAGCTGGCCGTCGGGCAGGAGTTCGCCGGCGCGCCCGGCGTGACGCTCCGGCCTGGCCTGGCCGCGGCCCGCCAGTTGATCACGGGGGAGCGGCTCGCGCTGACCCTGGACGGCCCGCTGTGCCGGCAGGTGACCGGCGGCGTGGCGCTGGTTTCTCCCGGCCTGGTCTGGGACATCGCGATCGGTCAGTCCACCGTGGTCACCCAGCACGTCAAGGCCAACCTGTTCTACCGCGGGCTCGCGTTCCGCCGCACCCCCCGCTACATGGACACGCTGCGGACGTGCACGCGGATCGAGGCGCTGCGGCAGAACCGGCCGCGGGAAGGGCGCCGGCCGACCGGCCTCGCGGTGCTGCGGATCACGACGAGCGACCAGGACGATCAGCCGGTGCTGGACTTCTGGCGGTGCGCGATGCTGCCGCTCCGCGACCCCGCGGCCCAGACCGGGCATGCCGATGACCTGGACGCAGTCGGCGAGCCGATCCGCGCCGAGGATCTCGGTCAGCTGGTCAGCGACTGGCGGCTGCACACATTCGCCCGCCAGGTCGCCGGGCCGCGGCTCGCGGACTTGCGCGCCGGGCAGACCTGGCCGGTCGCAGGCGGCGATGTCGTCACGAGCGCGCCTGAGCTGGCGCGGCTCACGCTCAACATCGCCGCCGTTCACCATGACGCCGAGGCAGCCGGCGGCGAGCGCCTGGTCTACGGCGGGCACGTCATCGGCCTGGCGCTGGCCCAGGCGACCCGGACGCTGCCCTCGATCGCCACCGTGGCGGGCTGGCACGGCTGCGACCATCTCGGCCCCGTCCGCGAGGGCGACACCCTGCGCAGCACGATCACGGTCGAGGAGGTCGATCCGCTCGGAAACGGCGGCGGCCTGGTCCACCTGCGCTCCCTGGTGCAGGCCGACGGGCCCGAGCCGCGGGACGTGCTCGACTGGCGGTACGTCGCCGTCATCGCATGAGGATCCCGGCCAGCGTGGTGGCGTATGCCAGGCTCGTCACGGGCGCGGTAGTCGCGGCTGCCGGCGACCAACTGCTCGCCGTCTACGTGCACGGGTCGGCGGTGCTCGGCGGCTGGACACCGGATCGCAGCGACGTGGACTTGCTGCTGGTGGCCGGAGACGAGATCAGCAGCGCGGCACTGGAAAGGGTCGGCCTCGCGCTCGCCGGCACGGCGGGCGCGTGCCCTGGCCGCAAGGGACTCGAGAGCAGCGTTGTCAGGGCCGGCGAGGCAGCTGCGCCCCGGTCGCCCTGGCCGTTCTTGCTGCACGTCGCGACCGACGGGGGCGCTGTGCGCATCGCCCAGGGCGCCGATTCGCCTGGTGACCCTGATCTGATCATGCACTACGTCGTGTGCCGGGCCGCGGGCTGGGCCGCGCACGGGCCGGAGGCAGGAACGCAGGTCGGCCCGGTCCCGCGCGAGGTGATCCTCGGCTACCTCGCCGACGAGGCCGCGTGGGGGCTCGAGAATGCGCCCGAGGCGTACGTGGTGCTGAACGCGTGCCGCGCCATGGCGTTTCTCGCCGATGGCCAGATCGTGTCGAAGGCGGACGGCGGGGAGATCGCGTTGCGCCGCGGTCTGGGCCCGGTCGCGGTCATCGAGCGGGCGCTCGCCCAGCAGCGGGGCGCAGCGTCCGAGCGCAGGCCCGCTGCGGACGCGGCCGAGTTCGTCCGGGCCACCGCGGCGACCCTGCGTGCCGCCACCGCGGCCGGTTAGGGTCGGGCATCGCGGCCGGTTAGAGTCGGGAATCGCCAGGGTCTCACCGGAGGAGCACGCCATGACTACCACTCGCAGGGCCGCCATCGTCGCACCCGTGCGCACGCCCGTCGGTACCTTCGGGGGCAGCCTGCGCGACGCGCCGGTCGAAGAGCTCGCGGCGGTCGTGATCAAGGAGGTCGTGGCTCGTTCCGGTATTGATCCGCAGCGCATAGATGACGTCGCCTTCGCGCAGTCGTATGTGA
The DNA here is from genome assembly GCA_030040195.1 of Streptosporangiaceae bacterium. Lineage (GTDB taxonomy): Bacteria > Actinomycetota > Actinomycetes > Streptosporangiales > Streptosporangiaceae > JAJYUU01. Next base: position 4,022 of record JASHUE010000677.1, read on the forward strand.
ACGGCGAGACGCCGTGCGTGGGCCGGTGGGCGGCGCTGCAGGCCGGACTGCCGGTCGAGGTGCCCGGCTTCCAGCTCGACCGGCGCTGCGGCGGCGGGCTGCAGGCGATCGCCACCGCGGCGATGATGGTGCAGACCGGCGCCGCGGACGCGGTAGTCGCCGGGGGCGTGGAGAGCATGAGTAATGCCGAGCACTACACGACGTCCATGCGCTGGGGCGCGCGGTCAGGAAGCCAGTTCCTGTACGACCGGATCGACCGGGGGCGAGAGCGGTCGCAGCCGGAATGGCGGTTCGGCAAGATCTCCGGGATGATCGAGACGGCCGAGAACCTGGCCAGGGAGTACGGCATCACCAGGGACGAGGCGGACGCCTACGCCGCCCGCAGCCACCAGCGCGCGGCCGCAGCCTGGGACGCCGGGAAGTTTGATGACGAGGTCGTGCCGGTCGAAGTCCCGCAGCGGCGGGGCGAGCCCGTCGTAGTCAGCCGGGATGAGGGAGTGCGGCCGGACTCCACTCCCGAGTCGCTCGGCAAGTTGCGCACGATCATGCCCGGCGGCACGGTGACGGCCGGCAACGCAAGCCAGCAGAACGACGCGGCCGCGGCGTGCCTGGTCGTGGCCGAGGACCGGCTGGACGCGCTCGGCCTTGAGCCGCTCGGCTACCTGACCGGCTGGGCGGCGGCCGGGTGCGAGCCCGCCACGATGGGAATCGGGCCGGTACCCGCGGTCGCGAAGATCTTCGCCCGCACCGGGCTCGGCTGGGACTCGATGGACCTGGTCGAGCTGAACGAGGCGTTCGCCGCGCAGGTGCTCGCGGTGCTGGCCGCCTGGGGCTGGAACGATCCCGACAAGCTCAACGTGAACGGCTCGGGCATCTCGCTCGGTCACCCGATCGGGGCCACCGGCGCCCGCATGCTCGCCACCGGGCTGCGCGAACTGCGGCGACGCGAGGGGCGTTACCTGCTCGAGACGATGTGCGTCGGGGGCGGCCAGGGCGTGGCGGCCATCTTTGAGGCCGCCTGACTCGCGGGGCCGCCCACCGTCGGCACTGGCAGTCGGGCTACCTGCCCGGCGGCCTCGCCGCCGGGCGCCGGCCGGTCAGGTGAGGAGCCGCTCGATCGTACTCAAGGGGACGAGCCGCGTGATGGACATCTGCGCGGCTGATGCGGAAGTGCCCGCCCGGGGCGAGCTCGTCGTTGGCGAAGAGGTCGACGACCCGGACG
>JASHUE010000678.1:0-10635 GCA_030040195.1 Streptosporangiaceae bacterium
TGCTTGCCTGCTCGCCAGACCTCGTGGCTGTCCTCGTCCAGTTCGAGGTCGGCGAACTTCAGGCGCGGCGGTGGCTCGCTGCCGTCGCCGCGGGTGCGCCGCAACACCGCCCGGATCCTGGCGATAACCTCCTCCAGGCTGAACGGCTTAGTCACGTAGTCGTCGCCGCCCAGCGTCAGGCCACGGATCTTGTCCTCGGTCGAGTCGCGGGCGGTCAGGAAGACCACGGGTATCTGGGCGCCGCCGCCCCGCAATCGCCTGACGACGTCAAACCCGTCCATGTCGGGGAGCATCACGTCTAGGACGATCAGGTCAGGCCGGTGTCGTTGCGCCGCCTGGACCGCCTCGTTGCCAGCGGCCGCAGTGATCACCTCGAACCCCGAGTACCGCAGGCTGGCTGCCAGCAGTTCAAGAATGTTCGGCTCGTCCTCGACGACAAGCAGCCGGGCATCGGGATCCCGGCGTCCGTTACTGTGCTGGCTGCTCATTGGCCCATTCTCCGTCCGCTCCCTGAGAGTTAGCTGAATGCATCCTGAGCCGGGCCTCCGCAGATTGGGCAGGCAAGCTATGAGCGAGGACGCAGGCGGACCGGACATGAGCCGCATATAGGCCATTCGCGGCGGCGCGCAGGCGCTGACATGAGGGTTTTGCACGGTATCCGGGGATAGAGGGCAGCGCAACACCGGGGGGAGGTGCGCGGTCATGCCAAAGTCAAGGAGCGGCAGGTCGCTATCGCGCGGGTTGTCTACGACCCGCGGGCAGCAAGACGGTACGGCGGAGCCCGCCGGGCCGGCACAGTCAGGTGGCCTGGTGCGACCCGGTGATCAGGTCCTTCGGCACGGGCTGACCCGTCTGCAGGTCGGTGAACAGTTCCTTGGCCTGCTGGGTGTTCCACAGCAACGACTCCCCGGCCGGGGTCATGGCGGTCGCAGTGGCGATCGGCACGGTGGTCGTCAGCGGGTCGCGCATGGCCTCGGCGACCTGGTACAAGTCGTACAGGCTGGTGCCGTTGTCCACGGTCAGGGCGGCTACCACGCCCGAGGCGGCCGGAAGAGAGGCGAACGGGTCCAGCAAGACGCTGGGGCTGGTCATCTTGTCCAGCAGCGCCTTAAGGAAGATCCGCTGGTCCTGCTCGCGCTGCAGGTCCTGGGTTATGAAGCTGCCTCGGTCGCGGACATAGGCGAGCGCCTGCCCGCCGTCGAGGGTCTGGCAGCCCTTCTTCAGGCTCACGCCGGACGCCACATTCTGCAGCGGCGCGGCTATGCACATCCGCACGCCGCCCACGTCGTTGACCACGCTGACGAAGCCGCCGAACCCGATGTCCATGAAGTGATTGATGTAGAGGCCGGTGGCATCCTGCACGGTCTCAGCCAGCAGTTTGGGACCACCTATATCGAACGCGGCGTTGATCTTGGACATGCCGTAGCCGGGGATGTTGACGTACGAGTCGCGCGGGATGCTGATCAGCAGCGGACGCCCGCCTCCAGCGGGAATGTGCAACACCATGATCGTGTCGGACCTGGCGCCGCTGATTTCGCTGGAAAACCCGGTGACGTACTTGCGCTCCTGGGCGACGGTCAGTCCCTGGCGGCTGTCGGAGCCGGCGATCAGCCAGTTGGTCCCGGACCCAGGGGACGGCCGTCCTGGGTAATTGACCAGGATGTTCTCGCGGTGCAGCTTGGAGTTCAGGTAGAAGTACGTTCCGACGGTACCGGCGATGATCAGTGCGATCAGTGCCACGAGGACGGTGACGATGACCCTGGGGCGGGTCCAGCGGCGCCATCCAGTGCGGCGGGGAACGCCGTGAACCCTTGACCGCCACGGCGGGCCCGGCTCGGACTTGGCCGGCGGCTGCTCGGGCCATGCTCCTGGCGGCGCAGCCGACGAGCCTGTGTCGGCTCCGTAGTGCCTGACCTGGTACTGCCCGGCCACCGTGCCCTCCGAGCTGCCGGCCGGAATGCTAACGGTCTTGTCAGCCGCGTCGGGCTCGCTGTTGGCCGCCCGCCCGCCGCGAAACCAGTCGTCTGGCCACTCGCCCATCGTGGTTCCTGCCCATCGCCCTCTGTGTCTGCATCGTCTCTACCTGCTAGACGGGCCACTAGCCAAATCGGCTGCGTCGTAAGGCAAGAATTGCCAGGGCATGCCACCGAAATCCCCGCCGCCGAGTGCTGTTACCTACCCGTTATCGATAGTAAAGGCCGCGACGAACGGAACGGCGCACCACAGCGCGACTGCGCTACGTGTCTGCGCGGCCGGCCCACCAGACCGTGGCCACCTCGCGGCCGGATGATCCCAGGTCAACGGGGTGGTCCGGGTCGATGCCGGAGTCCTCGAGCGCACGACCGACGTCACCGGCCCGATCGGGAGGCAGGCAGAGGCGTCGCCTCGTCACGTCCACGAGTTCGGCAAAGTTTGCGTAATCGGCGCCGCTCGGCCGACACCAGACCTCGTAGCCAGCCTCGATCCCCAGCGCGGCCAGGATTGCCAGCAGATCCGCGGCAGTGGGGCCGTCGGGCCGGCGCAGGCCGTGGAATTTGAGCCAGAGATCGTTGAGCGAGGTCATCGGATGCGTCGCGGTCATCTCGACTACGACAAGCCGTCGCGCGGCGCTCGTCAAAGCGCTGAGGAACGGCCGGATGTCCTGGACGTTGTAGGTCACGTGGTGGCACGTCACCACGTCGGCCCGGCCCGCCTCGCCCGCGACCGCTGGCCACCGGCCCTGGACAAGCCTGGCCAGCATCCCCGCCTGTTCCGCTCGCTCGCGGAGCAGCTCGAGCATGCCGTCCTCGGTGTCTACGGCCGTTAGTCCCGTGCACCGGGGGAGCAGCGGCAGGCAGGCCGAGCCTGCGCCCGACCCGACGTCGAGCACGCTGCCCGGCGGATCAAGCGCAGCCCAGGCGCGCTGATATGACGGTCCGGCTGGTGCCGCGGCCAGCCTGTCGGCCCGACGGGCAAAAACCTGGCGCGGAAACACCCACGGCGACTCGGACACCGCAGAGACGATGTGCTCGGGGATCGCCCAGGCCTCGAGGTCTGCCCGCCACCGGCGGAGCAGCTCGTCGGCGGGATAGGCCTCGTTCCCCGCAATGCTCATCGCGACAAAACGCTACGCTACCCGCCGGGAAATCAGCACTGTGCTGCAACCTGCGGCCGCCGGCTGGCCTTGTCAGCCGTCGAGCCCGGCGAGATCGCCAGTGGCGAACTCCAGCCCGTGCCCTGGCGGCGTCTGCGCCTCGAGGCCGTCACCGATGACGACGACGCCGCTCGGCCTGGCCAGCGCGCCGAGTGCGGCAAAAGAGCCGGTATCGATGTCCTCGACCATGGCCGGAAGCGGCAGGCACATGGCCAGCTGACCGGAGATGTCCGGGAGCAGATGCGGCATCACCGGCACATCGAACATCCGGGCCAGGCGGGCAATGCGCAGGAACGGGGTTATCCCGCCGACTCGGCATACGTTCGGCTGGAGGTAGTCCACCGCGCCCGCGACCAGGAAGTCACGGAACTGTGCTTCGGTGTAGAGGCTCTCGCCCGCGGCCAGCGGAATGCCGATCGCGGCCCGCAGGCGCGCATAGCCCTGGGAGTCCTCGGCCGGCAGGGGCTCCTCGAGCCAGAAGATGTCGAAGGCGGACAGCTTGCTCGCGGCGCGGCGTGCGGTGGGCAGATCCCACAACTGGTTCGCGTCGAGCATGAGGAGCCGGGACGGCCCGATAATCCGCCGCACCGCGGCGACACGTTCTATATCCTCCTCCAAGCTCGGCAAGCCAACCTTGATCTTGACCCTCGTGTGGCCGGCCTCGATCCAGCGCTCCACCTGCTCCACGAGCTCGTCCAGAGCGAGATGCCGGTTTACTCCGCTCGCGTAGACCGGCACCTGGTCACGCTGGCGGCCGATTAGCTCGACCAGGCTCTGCCGGGCGGCCCTCGCCTGCATGTCCCACAGCGCGATGTCGACAGCCGCCATGGCCAGCGTGGTCACGCCGCCGCCCGCCTCGCGCAGCCGCCACCACATCCGGTCCCAGGCGGCCGCCGGCGCTACTGAGCCGCCAACGGCGATCGGGCCGCAGTCGGCGTTCACCATCGCCAGCACTGCCTCGGCGCCGGCCCGAACGGTCCAGCTGAAGCCCTGACCGACCTGACCGTCGCTAGCCTCGACCGTGCTGGCGATCAAGTACTGGCTGGTCACGTCGGGGCCCCACGGCACGGGCATTTCCAGCCGGTAGCCGCGGCTGGCCACCGCGGTGACGTGCGCGGTCACGTCGGGACGTCCGCGTCGTAGGACGGCAGCGTGAACTCGCCGCCGAGGTACTCAAGGACCGGGTCTGCTGGATCGGGCTTGCCGCAGGCTGCCATCACGTCGGGCGCGAACCGCTCGGCGTCATCCAGCGGCTCGTAGCCGAGTTCCCGTGCTTCAGCCAGGCTCACCCATCCGCCGCGGCTATTCGCAGAAACCCCGTAGGCCACACGGAATCCCGGCTCCGGCACCGTCAGGCAGGCCTCGAACAGCCGGCCAGCGTCGTCGGGCGACAGCCAGGTCGACAGCTCACGGTAATTGCGGGGGTGGTCGGCGCAGGTCAGGATCCGCAGGCAGATCGCGTCGATGCCATATCGCTGGTGGTACAAGTAGGCCAGCGCCTCGCCCGTCACCTTGGACACGCCGTAATAAGTGTCCGGCTGCGGGTACGAGTAATCGGCTGCCGGGAAGTCCGCGGCCGGAGTGAAACCTACGGCGTGGTTGGACGAGGCAAAGATAATCCGGCGGACGCCTGCGCGGCGCGCTGCCTCGAACGCCACGTAGGTGCCGTTGATGTTGACCTCGGCGATGCGCTCCCACGGAGCCTCGCTGGCCAGGGCCGCCAGGTGGATGACCGCGTCGGCCCCGGCACACGCCTTCGTCATCGCGGCCATGTCGGTGACCGCCGCCTGCACGACTTCCTCGCCTGACCCGCCTGCGAGCGTTGCAACGTCGAGCAGCCTCAGGGTACGGCCGGGTTCGGCGAGCCGCGGCCGGAGCATCGTGCCGACACGGCCAGCCGCACCGGTTATGAGGATTGTGGGCATGGCGGGCGAAGTCCTCCTTCAGGGTCGGGTATATCACCGACTCGGCCATCGGGATGTCGCCGGGCGAGACGTCCCATCGGCGTGTCCGAGGGGGACACAGCACTTACGTACATGCCCGCTACTGCTGAGCTAGTGCTGGGGGAGTCGCTGTAACCGGGCGCGCGGATCGCTGGATCAGGCGGACGACGATCGGCTGCGTGGGGATGCTGGCGCTGATCGCCGGCACGGTCTCCCACCTGCACATGCACCTGCTCGTGGAACTGCACGGACAGCCGGGTTGGGTGGCGGCGCTGATGCCGCTGATGTCGGTGGACGGGATGATCGTCTCCGCGTCCACGACGCTGCTCGCCGAGTCGCGATCCGGACACCGAGGCGGTCTGATGGCGTGGGCGCTGTCGCAACGGCCGGCCCGGTACGCCCCCCGGGTCCCGAAGGCGCGCGTCAGGTATTCAGCCGTCTCTGGGCCGGATCCTCGGACATGCACTTCGACATTGAGGACCTCGTGGCCGAGGGCACCACGGTAGTCTGCATCGGCGTGATGAGCGGCACGCTGTACGGCGTGCCCGCGACAGACCGCCCCACCGCCGCCCGGCACGTCCACATTCTGACCTTCAACCCCGCCGGGCTAGTCATCGACCACCTGGCCGTCCGTGAGGGCGTCGCCCTGCTGCGGCAACTGGGCGTCCTCCCGCCGACCCGAGTCCAGGCCTGCCGGGCTCGTGACGCCGCCGTTCCCGCCCCGGTCAGCGAGCCACTGGAGGACCGGTAGGTCGCGAACACCACATGTCGTCCGGGCCGGGCTGCCATCCGGCAAGGACATCGGGCATCACTGTGGCTGCCACGAACAGTCGGGGCGACTGGTGAACCGATCCAGGCTGGTCGGCGAGTTCAGTTCATCATCTCAGTCACGCGGCGCGAGCTGGCTGGCGACTTGCCGCATGAGTGGCGAACTAAGGGACTCTTGTACGCAGCGGGTGGGCCCGGCATTTAGAGCCAGCCAGCCCGAACGCGGCGCCTGACGCTGCCGCGACACTGCGGCCACGGATTGACGCCGTCGGCTACCCGGTGCAAAATGACTGGATAGTCAGTCAGTAACGGCTAGCCTGAAGTGAATTCGAGTGAGCGAGCGGCACGGGAACGGAACCCTCCTGGCGCAAGGCGGGCGTGACGTGCTGGCCTCCGATGCCGACCGCGACGCCGCGGCCGACCATCTGAGCTCGGCGCTTGCCGAGGGCAGGCTGACAACCGACGAGCACGATGAGCGGATCGAGGCCGCATACGCGGCTCGGACTCTGGGCGAGCTCGGCGAGCTTACCGCCGACCTGCCCGCTGCCACGCAGGGCCATGTCGAGGGCGAAGCGCCCGCGGCGGGCGGCGAAACCGGCCTGTGCCTGCGGTGCGCGCTGCTGATCTTGTGTCCACCCGCCGGGGTCGCCTGGCTACTGGCAACCAGGCGTCGCTGCCGCGCCGGCAGCCGCCCGGCACTGCGGGAGAAGGCACCGTTGCCGGGCGCGATCCCGCGGGCTGCAGGCCGGGCGTCGCCGGCAGCCGGGATGCCCAGGCTCGGGGGCTCGGGTGCCGAAGATCGCTGAGTCGGCGCGTGCGGCGCGGCGCGACCAGATCATCGCCGCCGGACTAGCGTGTTTTGCCAGCTCCGGCTATCACGCCACGACCATGGCTGACGTGGCCGAGCAGGCCGGGGTGTCCAAGGGCACGCCGTACCTGTACTTCGACAGCAAGCAAGCGCTGTTCCTGGCGATGCACGAGCGATGGGACTGCGATGCCGGGCAGCGCGCTAACGCCGCCATCGCCTCGCTGCCAGACCGGGAGCGGGAGTCGCCGCGGGCGGTTCTCCGAGCGGTCGCGGCCGCGGTCGCCGCGCACGTCCTGGCCGAGAGCCAGACCTGCAGGGTACTGATGGAGGCCAGGGCGCTGGCTGCGTACGAGCCGGTCATCGCGGCGGCCGTACGTGCGGCCGACGCCCGGACCCACGAGCAATTGCAGGGACTCTACGCTGCCGGCGTGGCGGCAGGGGAGTGGCCCGCTGGCACCGACCCGGTGCTGGCGGCCCGGCTGTTCAGTGCGGGAATGTACGGGCTGATGGCCCAATGGCACCTGGCACCCGGCTCGTTCTCCTGGCCGGACGCGGCGGACGCGCTGGCCGCAACTCCGGTGCCCGCGCCGGGATCATTGCCGATGGCTGGCAGCCGGTGACCGGGACAGTGCTGCCATCGCTTGACCGGCACTTGCCCCCGGCAGCCGGACAACAGGAGCCAGCCAATGCAGCTGATCGTGCTAGCCGTGCCGGGCTGCCCCAACGTCGCCGTGCTGGACGGCCGGCCCGCCGCCGTCCTCGATGACCGCGCGGGCGTCTCGGTAGCGCACGAAGTGATCTGCGATGAAAGCGAGGCCGTCAGGTGGGGCATGCGCGGCTCGCCCACGCTGCTGATAGACAGGGCCGACCCGTTCGCCGAGCGGGGTCAGCCGCCGAGCATGTCGTGCCGGAAGTACCGCGATGGCCACGGCCAGATGTCCCGGGCGCCATCAGCCGCGCAGTTGCGGCAGGCGATCGAGCGAGCCCCGGCCACCACCGCCAGGCCCGCCCAGCTCGAACATCACCGGCACCAGCCGCAGCCGGGTCACCGCGTCCCGCACGGCCTGGCGCTCGGCAGCCAGATCCCCGCCTGCAGAAGCACGCCGGGTACACGCGCACAGGTGCGGGCGCAGCGGCGGGACGGCCCCGATGCGCCCACCGTCCCGCCTCTTTGAGGCTGCCGCGCCTACTTGTAAATGATCGTGACCGCGGTCTTCGTGCTCTGATGGCCTTAGCGGTGATCGTGCCGGTCGCTCCCTTGAACGCCCCGGTCCCTCCAGTCACCCTGCCCTTGAACGTTTTGAAGGAGTTGGTGGTGGTGAACGTGGCGTACAGCAAGCCACCTTTGGTGTCGAGCGCCGCGTTCACCGTCGCGGTGGTTTTCCCGGTTACCGTGAAGTACACCACCTCACTTACGTACCTGCCCGCAACTGCTGGTGAACTGGTGCTGGGCGCGCAGTCATGAGCGGGCTGTGCCGATCGGAGGGACGCGCTGCTGACGCCGTTGTCGGTGGACGGGATGATCGTGGCAGCGTCGACGACGCTGCTCCAATGTCTGGCGATAGAGCGCGGTGAAGACCGCATGCGCGCTACCTGGAAAGGATAATGCCGATGCCTGCTCACAATCGCTTCCTGGAAGGCTCGTTCGCCCCGGTGACCAAGGAGATCACTGCATTCGACCTGCCGGTCACTGGCCGGGTGCCTGCCGGGCTCAGCGGGCGTTACTTGCGCAACGGGCCCAACCCCCTGGGCCTGGACGACCCGAACTACCACTGGTTCCTCGGCGCAGGAATGGTGCATGGCGTGCGGCTTCGGGACGGGAAGGCCGAGTGGTACCGCAACCGCTGGGTCCGCTCCAAGGCCGTCGCCGAAGCGCTGGGTGAGAACTGGCCCGCCGGCCCCGTGCACGACAACATGGACTTCGCTGCCAACACGCACGTCATCGGCCACGCCGGACGCACCTTGGCCACCGTGGAGGCTGGCCCGCTGCCTTATGAGCTATCCGATGAGCTGGAAACCCTCGGTCCGTGCGACTTCGGCGGGACGCTACCCGGCGGTTACGCGGCCCATACCAAGCTCGACTCGCGGACCGGCGAATTGCACGCCATCGCTTACTACTGGGCCTGGGATCACGTCCAGCACGTCGTCGTCGACGCCGCCGGTCAGGTGAGCCGCACCCTCGACATCCCGGCGCCCGGCGGTCCGATGATGCACGACTTCGCACTCACCGAGAAATACGTGGTTTTCTTCGACCTGCCCGTGACGTTCAGCATGGACGCGGTATCGGCCGGGCGGGAGCTGCCCTACACGTGGAACCCGGCTCACCAGGCCCGCATCGGCCTGCTGCCCCGTGACGGCGGCTCGGCGGACGTCCGCTGGCTGGAGATCAGCCCCTGCTGGGTCTTCCACACCCTCAACGCTTACGACGACGATGGCCGCGTGGTGGTCGATCTGTGCCAGTACCCGCAACCCTTCGATGTCGCCACACTCTGGGACGGGCACGGGCCGGCCACCCTCGACCGGTGGCTCATCGACCCGGCGGCGGGCAAGGTGACCCAGCAGACGCTCAACGACCGCTCCCAGGAATTCCCGCGGGTCGATGACCGAGTCATCTCCCTGCGGCACCGGTACGGCTACAGCGCGGTGATCGGCGAGGTCGGCCGGGCTATCTCGCCTATGACCGGTGACTTCGCCGACGAGGCGTTCACCAACGCCCTGCTCAAGCATGACCTATTGCACGACACTGCCGAGAAACACGACTTCGGCCGGGACGCCACCGTCGGCGAGGCCGTGTTCGCGCCCGCCGCACCCGGCGCGGCCGAAGACGACGGCTACGTTTTCGCCTTCGTGCACAACCCCGAGCGCAGCGCATCTGACCTGGTCATTCTGGCCGCGCAGGACTTCACCGGAGAACCCGTCGCCCAGGTCCACCTGCCAGCCCGGATCCCGCTCGGATTCCACGGCAGCTGGCTCGCCGACCAGTAGATTCAATCGCCGGAGACTTCGCACGGCCGCGATCCGCGGCGTGTACGTTCTTGACCTTCTAACAGATCTGCCTTCGCCGGAAGAACAGGCCAGCCATGAAGTCCAACCGAGATATTGTCACCGATGCGTTTCGCTCCTGGGCGAACGGCACCGGCTACGTCGCCAGCATCTTCGCCGATGACATGACCTGGGAAATTACCGGCAGGTCCGCCGTTTCCAAGAAGTACGCCAACGCGCAGGAGTTCATGGCCGAAGTCCTGCGCCCGTTCGGCGCGCGCTTTAGCTCCGACGACCCGTTTCGTCCCGTCAGTATCCGGGCCATTTATGACGACGAGGACAATAGCACCGTCATAGTGGTGTGGGATGGCCAGGGCACAACCACCGCGGGCACTACCTACCAGAACACCTACGCCTGGTTCATGACCATCAGCGGCGGCAAGGTCGTCGACGGCACAGCATTCTATGACAGCATCGCGTTCAACCAGCTCTGGGACAGCGTCACGCCCTGACCTAACCGGTCGCCAGGCAACAAGACTGCGCCAAGCCGGGCTAGCGGATAACCCCGTTACAGGCCGGTGCCCTGGATGCCGTCGAGGGCAGCGGCGTTGGTGGCGAACCATTCGGGCTCGCCGCCGGGGTGGGGGAGTATCAGCCCGTATTCCATGGTGATCTCGGAGTCGATCTCCGTCAGGCCGGCGACGACCTGCTTTTGCGGCTGGCCGGTGATCTCCGACCATGACGAGCAAATCTGCTTGATCAGCTTCTGCTTCTGCTCCAGGGTCCGCCCCTCGCGGATCTGCCCGGTGATGCCGGTGATCTTGCTGTCTGGCTCCCCGGCGCTATAGGAGATGCCTGGCGGCAGTTCGTTGAAGAACACGTGCACGAAGACCCGCGGCGCTCCGGTCGCCTCGACATGAGCGTCGGTGATCGCCGAGGCGACCTTCGCCATCCGCTCGTCGTTGAGCATTCCGTGCTGGGTTGCGACCTGATAGATGGGC
>JASHUE010000679.1:0-4497 GCA_030040195.1 Streptosporangiaceae bacterium
GACGCGGTGACCAGCGAGGCCCGGCCCTGGCCGGTCCACGAGCCCAAACTGCGCCGGCGCAGTCGGCTGGCGCCCGGCATGGCGGCGGGCGTGCTCGTGGCCCCGACCAGGCGCGGCGCCACCGATATGCCGCTGTCTAGCGATCTCTAGCCCACGGCGTAGACAGGCCTATACAGCTTGAGATTCATGGCGGGAACGAGGTGTGTCCGGCTCACAGCGGCCCGCCGGCCGGCCTCGCTCAGGCCGGCTGCGCCCGCAGGAACCGCCCGAAATGCGGCACGGTGAACGCGATGAGCCCGCGCTCGGAGCTGTAGATGAGGCCCTTCTTAATCAGGTTGTCCCGAGCCGGAGAGACACTTGACGGCTTACGGCCCAGTTCCTCTGCTACCTGCGCGGTCTGAACGGGCTCATCGCCCAGCATCGCCATTGCCCGCATGTACTCGCGCTCGGCCGGCGTCGCTCGCTCATACCGGCTGCCGAAGAATCCGACGGCAAGCTCGCCGGCCGCCACCGGCCCTGCGACCTCCACGTCGTGCGCGGTTACCGGGCTGCAGGCGGCGACGTCCCAGGTGACCTTGCCGTAGGCCTGCACGAAGTAGGGGTAGCCGTCGGCGGCCGCGTAGAGCGCATCCAGCGCGGCGGGCTGGAAGTCAGCTCCCTCGCGGCGGGCCGGCGCCAGCAGGGCGATGTCGGCCGACTGGCGATCTAGCCGGTCAATCGGCACGTACCGGAATAGCCGCTCGGAATAGCTCTTGCTCGCCGATAGGACGGAGGGCAGGTGCGGCAGCCCGGCGCCGACCACGATAAGAGGGCCGTTGTTCTGCGACAGCTCGTGGCACGCAGCACACAGCGCCGATATGTCCGGGTCTGGCACGTCCTGCATCTCGTCGACGAACAGCGCGATGCCCACGCCCAGGTCAGCCGCCACCGACGCCGCATCCGTCAGCAGCTCGGTCAGGTCGACCTCCAGGTCACCGGAGTCGGCCCGGCCGCGGACCGCCGGAACGTCGATGCCGAGTTGGGTGAGGGCCGAGCCCTTCGGGGCCCGGAGGTCTCGCGCGGCGAAGGCCTTGAGCACCCCAAGGAAATAGTCGATCCGGTCGGGAGCGCGGTGCCGCGGGGCAAGCTCGCGCACCGCCATGTGCAGCGCACCCGCCACCGGCCGCCGGATCGACTGATCTGGCCTGGCCTCGAGCTTTCCCGTGCCCCACAGTCGCTGCATCGCCATCGACCGGAACGAGTTCAGCAGCACGGTCTTGCCCACCCCGCGCAGGCCGGTGAGCACCATGCTGCGCTCCGGCTTCCCCCGCGCCACGCGCTCGAGCACGACCTCGAACTGGCCGATTTCCCGGTCCCGGCCCGCCAGCTCAGGCGGGCGCTGGCCGGCGCCCGGAGCGTAGGGGTTGCGCACTGGGTCCATGCCCTAGGACCCTATGAGGCGATCTAGCGGATTCCCTAGATTGACCTATAAACCGCTCATCGGCGTGTCGGGCGCATCGGCTGGCAGCGGGGAGCGCAGGCGCAGCAGAGAACGGGCAGACGAGAAGCTTCCAGACACGATGGCGCCCGCCGAGCCAGCCATGGAACGGGGCCATTAGTCCCATGACACAGCCCGACGGGCCACGCCCCGCGCCAACGGGTGCGGCCAAGGCACGGTGCTTGCCCATTACTACGGAGCCGGGCTACTGATGGTTCAGCCTGGACTACGACTTTTATCTGGCCGGTCCCGGCGGGGGCTGGTGCAACCGGGCCAGGTAGGCGTTGTACGCGGCCAGCTGGTCATCGTCGTCATCGATCCCGCCCCGGTTGGCGGCACTCGCGGCAATGGCCGGCCCCGCCGCGTTCTCTGCCGCGCCGGCCGGCGCTGCCTGCTGGGATGCCAGCAGCGAGGCCAGGTTCTCCCGCCGAGCCAGTTCGAACCACCCGCGTCCATGCGTGCCGGCCCGCTCGTCGGTGGCCCACCGCGCGAACACGAGCATCATCAGCGCGAACATGAGGCAGTCGCCGCCGATCCACATGACCGCGCCGCCCAGATGCAGGTCTTGTACCGGACTCGGCGCCCACGCCGGCCGCGGACCGGTCGGGATGCCGGGCGAAGTGGCGCTGCCGTAGCCGAGGACGAGGCCGGTGAAGGTGTCCACCGGCATGATCAGCACGAGCACCACGAACCGGACCGGGTAAGACAGCTTCCACCTGATCGGCTCTGAGCCGACGATCGGCAGAAAGAACAGGTAGCCGACGATCAGGAACAGGGCGTGCTCGAGGTTGTGCACTGTCTGGTTACGCTCCACCAAGTTCGCGAAGCCGGTCAGGTGGGCGCCCGCGACCGCAGTGGCGTAGGCGAGCGCGCCGAATACCGGCCACGTCAGGAACATGACGACCTTGGACCTCAGCACGCGCTTGGTCCAGGTGTGAAGAGGATTCCGGCTCGCGTGCAGCAGCAGCGTGATCGGCTGACCGGCGATGAGCAGCGGCGGCGCCACCATGATCAGCATCAGGTGCTGCACCATGTGGTCCCAGTACAGCAGGTTGTCGTAGACGCCGATGCCGCTCTGCGTCGCGATCACCACCACGGCAAGGCCGCTGGCGAACATGGCCGTCCGCCAGGCGGGCCACCGGCGCGCCGGATGCCGCCTGGCCACCCGCACGACGCCCCACCCGTAAAGGCCGGCCGCGATGACGACAGAGCCGGTGACGATCGGCGCGAACTGCCATTGCGTCACCACCGCCGACCAGCCGAATGGACCGAGCATGCGGCCTCCTTCCACAGGTGAGCCTACTCAGAGGCTGGCTCTGCTGGCTGCCGAGGCCAATGACACCGCTATCGTTATCGGCGGAGGGTTCGCCTAGTGGCCGAGGGCGACGGTCTTGAAAATCGTTGTGGCGTGCAAGCGTCACCGTGGGTTCGAATCCCACACCCTCCGCAAATCCGATTCGACTGACGGGCGCGTGGCGCCGCTGAAGCGTCGATGACTACTGTGATTCAAGGCTTCGAAGATAGGACGCGAGGGCCTGCGGTCCTTGGTTGTTCAAGTCAAAGACAGCCCCGTGGAGCGGATTGCCAGCCAAAGCAAGCTTCAGCCCGCCGCTAAGCAGACCGGCAAGCTCCCGTGGCAGCTCGGTGAGCCGGTTGCCGTCGAGCCCCAGTTCCCGGAGGCTGGTGAGCTGGCCGATCTCCGGGGGCAGCGCGGCGAGCCGATTGCCGTCGAGCCGCAGCCTCCGTAGGCCGGTCAGCCGGCCAATCTCGGAGGGCAGCTCAGTGACCTGATTGCCACCAAGGGTCAGCTGACGGAGGCTCGTGAGCTGGCCGATCTCGGGCGGCAGCGCGGTGAGCCGATTGCCATCCAGCATCAGCCTGCCGAGGTTGGCGAGCTGGGTGATCTCGGGGGGCAGCGCGGCGAGCTGATTGCCGCCGAGCCCCAGATCGTCGAGGCTCGTGAGCTGCGTAATCTCCGTGGGCAGCACAGTGAGCTGGTTGTGGTGGAGCATCAGTCTGCCGAGGTTGGTGAGCTGGCCGATCTCCGGCGGCAGCGCGGTGAGCTCATTGCCGGTGAGCATCAGGTCCTTGAGGTCGGTCAGCTGACCGATCTCCGGCGGCAGCGCGGTGAGCTGATTGCTGTGGAGCGTCAGCTGCCGGAGGTTGGTGAGCTGACCGATCTCCGGCGGCAGCGCGGTGAGCCGGTTGCCGTCGAGGGTCAGCGTCCCGAGGCTGGCGAGCTGACCGATCTCCGGCGGCAGCGCAGTGAGCCGGTTGCCGTCGAGCCCCAGCCTCCCGAGGTTCCTCAGCCGGCCAATCTCGGGGGGCAGCGCAGTGAGCCGGTTGCCGTCGAGCCTCAGTTGCCGGAGGTTAGTGAGCCGGCCGATCTCCGGCGGCAGCGCAGTGAGCTGATTGCCGTCGAGAGTCAGCGTCCCGAGGTTGGTCAGCTGGCCGATCTCCGGCGGCAGCGCGCTGAGCTGATTGCCGTCGAGCCTCAGTTCCCAGAGGTTGGTCAGCTGGCCGATCTCCGGCGGCAGCGCGCTGAGCTGATTGCCGTCGAGCCTCAGTTCCCAGAGGTTGGTTGGCAGTTCCCGGAGGTAGATGAGCTGGGTGATCTCCGGTGGCAGCGCGGTGAGTTCTCGGTTCGATAGATCACAGCGGCCGGTCCGCAGAACTTCAAGCAGCTCGGGCTTCGGGATCGGGCCACCTGCGGCTGCCTCGACCTTCCGGCGGGCGACGTTGAAGGGTTCCCCCGCAGACGCCATACGGCCCCGGATGCTGTCCTTCTTATCGCGGTTAGTCACGGCCGACTGCTTCCCGACGGCACCGCCCGCGTCTGGCCGCCCAGGAGTGAACCGCAGTGACTAATCGAAACCGCGCGTCGCCCCTGGGAGCGCTTGACCTCAATGCCACCCGCGGCGCGGGCCGAAAGATAGCTCAGTGCAGGCGGGCGCAGCCACCGCCATGAACGTAACACCGGGCCGCTTTCACGTCGACTCACTTCTCAGCACCTACGCTGT
>JASHUE010000680.1:0-5878 GCA_030040195.1 Streptosporangiaceae bacterium
TGGCGGACATCGGCCTGCCCGCGTCCGGCGCCGTCGCCGCCGCCCGGCGCGAGTCCTGGCGCCCGTGGATGGCGCTGGCGGCAGCGCACCTGATGACCCACGGCGACGGCCTTGGCCGGCCTAATCCGGTTGCCGGGCTCGCGCTGGCATCGCGATCATGATCAGATGGGGATCCCCGGTAACCAGGCCGGCACGCTGGCGCCACCTCCGGCCCAGGGCAGCCGTCTGCCCTGGTCCGCTATTCCCGAGGAGCTGCGCGACGCGGTAGGGCGGCAGCTCGGCGGGCGGGTCGCCGCGGCCGTGACGCAGCCCGGCGGGTTCTCGCCTGGCGTCGCCGCACGGCTGCGGCTGGACAACGGCCGGCGGGCGTTCGTGAAGGCGGTCGGCGACATCAACCCAAAGTCACCAGAAATCCATCGCGCGGAGGCCCGCATTGCCGCGGCGCTGCCGGCGGGGACGCCTGCACCTCGGCTGCTCGGCTGCATCGACGCGGACGGCTGGGTCATTCTGATCCTGGAGGACATCGACGGCCATACGCCTGCCCTGCCGTGGCAGGCGGCCGAGCTTGACCGCGTGCTGGCCGCCATAGCCGGCCTCGCCACGGCCCTCACTCCGGCGCCGATCGACGCGCCGCAGGTGGCCACCCGGTTCACCGCGCTCGGCCGCGGATGGCGGGAGCTAGCGCAGTCCGGGCCTGCGGGCGCCGCCTGGCTAGACGCGTGGGCCGCACGCCACCTGGATGAGCTCATCGCACTGGAATCGGAGTGGGACGCCGCTGCCTCAGGCACGACACTCGCGCACGCCGACATCAGGGCCGACAACATCCTGCTTACGCCGGACCGTGTGGTCTTCGTCGACTGGCCGTGGGCGTGCCTGGCCGCGCCGTGGTTCGACCTTGTCGCCATGCTCCCGAGCGTGGCGATGCAGGGCGGGCCGCAGCCCGAGGAGATCCTCGCCGCTCATCCCGTCGTGCGCGGTGTGGATCCGGCCGCGGTCACCGCGGTGGCCGCGGCACTGACCGGGATGTTCCTGTGGCTGGCCCGGCAGCCGGAGGAGCCAGGACTGCCGACCCTGCGGGCCTTCCAGCGCGGGCAGGGCGAGGTGGCGCTGGCGTGGCTGCGCCGACGCACCGGCTGGCGCTGAGCAGCGCGTCGGTACGGGGGCTCGCCGGTCAGGCTCACGGTCCGGACAGCGGCCGCGCTGGCGCGTTGCGGCTTAGTCTTCGGCCAGGAGTGCCCTCAGGATTCCGCTATATATCGACAAAAGCGGCGCGACGCCGACCCGACCTTTGATGGGCGCCCCGAAGCCGGGTCAAAATGTGGCGGCGACGAACTGTTAGCAAACGCTAGCATTACGGCCGTGACATACCGCTGGCCAAACGTGAGAAAACCCCGCTACCGCCACAACAGCAGCCTCGCCGAGAAACCTTGCCAGGAGGCTGCGTCTGCGGATTCGCCGCGATTCACCGGCCCGGCGGGCAAGCGTGTCCGCAGCGCGGCCTAGGATCGATCCGGCACCGAGGCTTGCCACTGCGACTGCGAGATGTCCGACGAGTCCGGGGGTCCAGGCTTCGCCAAGTGGCCAATCTACTGGCTGAGCAGGCTCCGATGGGGGTGCGCCACGTGACGCGGTTGTCCGCCGACCCGGCCGGTCCGGCTGGGTCGGCGAGGCGGACGGGACTGGCAGCGAACGGTAACGGCTCGGCCAGCCCGGACGGCGACGGCCAGGCCGGCATCATTGAGGGCACCCTCATCTCCGGATCGGCCGCGATCGCCGATGCCACGCCCATGACCGAGACTGCCCAGGCGAAGCAGGCCGAGCAGCCGACGTCGACTGGGCCGTCAGGGCCGCGCAGGCCGGCCGGCCCGGTCGAGCGGCTTATGAGCACAGTCATCCGGAGGCTGTCGTTTAGCAGACTCTCCGAGCCTCGTGTCGCTGTCTCGGTCACCGGCCTCGGCCTGTTGCTCGGGATGATCGTCGGAGCGACGGCGCCGAACTCCCAGACCCTGCAGTATGTCTGGCTGCCGCTCACCAATCTCGTGTCGGCGCTGCTTGACCCGCAGCACAAAGCCTTGCCACCAGGCTTCCACGACCTCATCCCCGACGCGATCCTGTTCACCGGCGACGCCCTCACCTGCCTCGGCCTGGCCGGCATGCTGTGGGCGCATAGCCGGGGGTGGCGCCCCGACCCTCGCCGCCTCCTGCTGGCCAGCGCCGTCGTCGTGGCGATCATGGTCTGCCTCACGCCCGTAGGCTCCTCGGACACGGCAAGCTACGCGGCGTACGGCCGGATCGCGGCGCTCGGGTACAACCCGTACTCCGCCAACGCGATGCAGTGGCTCTCCGTGCATGACCACGCGTACTGGCACGTCGTCGTCTACGAATGGAAAACCCAGCCGTCCGTCTACGGCCCCGTCGCCACCTGGATCCAGTCCCTCGCCGCGTCCATCGGTGGCGCCAGCGTCCAGACCACCATCTGGGTGCTCATGATCTTCAACGGACTGGTATTCCTCGCCGTTGGCGTGCTGCTGCTCAAAACCTCCGACGACCCAGTCCGCGCGACCCTGCTCTGGACCGCCAACCCGATCCTCCTGCAGATCCTCGTCGGCGGCGGGCACTTCGACACGTTCATCGCCGCCGCGGCCATCGCGGCCATCCAGTTGGCGAGGCGAACCAGAGGGCTCTGGTCTGACGTGCTCATCGGCCTGATCATTGGCCTCGGCTGCGGAGTGAAGGCCCCAGCCCTGCTGATCGGGCTCGGCCTGGCCTGGCCCCTGCTGCGCCAGCCTGGGGGATACCTGCGCGTGGCCCGGATCGCGCTGGCGGCCATCGTGACGGTCGGGCTCGAGTACAGCTTCTACGGCGTCGGGGCGCTGAAACCCCTGTTCAGCGGGGCACAGTGGGTCGCCCTGCCGTCACCCTGGTGGTTTGTGCAGTGGATCGGCAGCGAGCTCGGCGTCAGCAGCGGCAGTCTGGCCGCGATCATCGGCTGCCTGTGGGTCGTCAGCCTGTTCGTGGTCGCCTGGATGGTCTACCGGCGCATATCGGCCGATGAGCCGCCCGAGGTCGTCGCGCCCTTCGCGCTCAGCTTCGCCTGGATCCTCATCGCACCGCGGGTGCTGTCGTGGTACACGGCGCTGCCCTGGGTCATGCTGACCCAGATGCCGCGCAACCGGATGACCCGCTGGCTGACGATCGTCACGTTCGTTCTGGCCGTCATGCACTCCAACGGCGGCTGGGTTCCGCCCGGCAAGATCTGACCACTCCGCCCCGGCGTGCTGCGCGGGCACCCAGCTCAGAACAGCAGTGAGCCGGGCCTGGCGGGGGGTCAGGCCCGGCTCACTGGTCAAGCTGCTCGCGCCGGCCGTCGGGGGGGAGGACGGCCCGGCGCGAGCAGCTAGCTCGCGTAGTCGAGCAGCGGCTGCGCGCGGCTTGGGTGGCGCAGCTTGGACAGCGACTGCTTCTCCAGCTGCCGGATCCGCTCCCTGGTGAGACCGAGCGCCTTGCCGATCTCGTCCAGCGTGTGCGGGTTGCCGTCGTACAGGCCGAACCGCATCGACATGATGGTCGCCTCGCGCGGCGTCAGCGCGTCCAGCGCGTTCCGCAGCTGGTCGGCCATGAGCTGGCGATCGACGAGCTCTCCGGCCTCGGGCGCGTCGACGTCCTCGATCAGGTCGCCGATGCTGGTCTCTCCGTCCTCGCCGATCGTCGAGTCCAGGCTGATCGGCTGCCGGCTAGTGCGCAGCAGCTCCTCGATCTGATCCGGCGTCCGGTCCAGCTCGACGGCCAGTTCCTCCGGCGTCGGCTCCCGCCCGAGCCGCTGGTGCATGTCCCGCTCGACCCGGCTCAGCTTGCTGAGCATCTCCAGCACGTGCACCGGGAGCCGGATGGTCCTGGCCGAATCGGCAAAACCGCGCTGGATCGCCTGCCTGATCCACCACATCGCGTACGTGGAGAACTTGTAGCCCTTGGTGTAGTCGAACTTCTCGACCGCCCGGATCAGGCCCAGGTTGCCCTCCTGCACGACGTCGAGCAGGGACAAGCCGCGATCGCTGTACTTCTTGGCCACCGAGACCACCAGCCGCAGGTTGGCCTCCAGCATGTGCGCCTTCGCCCGCCGACCGTCTTCGGCCACCGCCTCCAGGTCCGCGCGGTACTGCGCGGAGAGATCGGGCTCGGACTCGAGCTTGAACTCCGCGAACAGGCCGGCCTCGATCCGCTTCGCGAGATCGACCTCTTCCTCGGCGGTTAGCAGATTCCGGCGGCCGATTGACTTGAGGTACGTATGGACAGAATCACCCATAACGGACGTCTGGTCGTCGAGGTCACTCTCGGGCTGGCCCGGCGAGTCGTCCGGCTCGGTCACGGCGAGCTCGACGGCAACGTCCTCGTCCTCGTGGCGGACGTTAGGCGGCGAACCGGCGGACTCGACGGCGTCTGAGGGCTCGTTTCCTAGCTGAACGCCGGCCTCGGTCAGCTCGCGGATGATCGACTTGGCCTCCGTCGGGGATACCTGAGCCTGATCGAAGGCCTCCCGAAGCTCGGGCAGAGACAGATATCCCTGGCTGCGTCCGCGCTGAATAAGCTCGTCCACGTGGGTCGTGGTTTCCTCATCCTCGCGGGCGTGCGACACGGCAGTCGCTGTCCTCGGCATGAGACACCTCACTTCGTGGGCGCATAGCGGGCATGCGCCGGTTGCCGCGCCCTGGCCGGGCACGTCGTGGTCGGCGGGGACCCCGCGGGGACTTGGCAGCAGGTTCCTGGGGCACTATCTTGTAACGCACAAGGCGGCAATTTGTTCCCGCGTGGATACTGCGCGCCCTTGTACAGGGCGCCTTGCGTTCAGCCGCCGGCCACCAGCTTCCCCACAGCCAAGTCGCGCAGAGCTGCCCGGTCGGGCTTACCCGAGGGCAGTAGCGGAAATACTGGCATAACGAATACCTTCTTTGGCGCTGCGCGCGCAGAAAGGGCCAGCCGGACATTTGCCTTCAGCTGGTCAACATCCGGCGGCGCATCCGGATCGGCCGCCACGACAAAGGCCGTGACCATCTCACCCCACTCCGCGTCGGGCACCCCCAGCACGACAACGTCGGCGACACCCGGGCTGGTTCCGAGCACCGCCTCGACCTCTCCCGGAGCGACCTTCTCGCCACCGGTGTTGATGACGTCGTCGGCCCGGCCGCGGACCACCAGCCGCCCGTCTCCATCGAGGTAGCCGAGATCGGCGGTCAGGAACCGCCCGCCGTACAGGGCCGCCGCCGTCAGCTCGGGCCGGAGCCGGTACCCGGAGAACAGCACGGGGCCGGAGATCTCGATCCGCCCCTCAGCATCGAAGTCCACCGCGACATCATCGAGGGGCACCCCGTCGTAGAAGCATCCGCCGCAAGTCTCGCTCATCCCGTAGGTGGTGACGACCGGCCAGCCGGCGGCGCGGGCCTCGGCCAGCAGGTCGCCGGAAACGGCCGCGCCGCCGACCAGGACGCATCGCAGGCCGCCCGGGTCGGCGGAGGCGTCGAGCAGGCGGCGCAACTGCGTGGGCACCACCGACACGTGCTGGCATCCGCTCGCCGCAAGGACCTCGGCGTCGACGCCGGCCGTGATGACCGGTTCGGTGCCGGTGAGCAACGACCTGACCAGGACCGCGACGCCGGCGACGTGGAAGGTGGGCAGACAGCACAGCCACCGCTGGTTCTCGCTCGCCCCCACCCGGCGCAGGGACGCGGTCGCCGATGCGGTCAGCGCGCTCGCGCTCAGCTCCACCCCCTTGGGCACGCCCGTAGAGCCGGAGGTCGCGATGACCACTGCCGTCTCATCAGAGACTCCGGCCTTGCGCCTGCGGGATGGCGGCGGCCGGACCGACCCCGTTCCCTCCCGGGTT
>JASHUE010000681.1:0-4687 GCA_030040195.1 Streptosporangiaceae bacterium
TGGGTCTGGCTTAACTACCTGCGCGGCAAGCTGCGCCACGGCGAGACGTGGTTCGTGCGGTATGGCGTGATGGACACGCTCAGCAACAGGGTCGTGCCGCTGCTCGGCTCGGCCAGTCACTCAGTCCTGGCCGAACTCGGCGAGTCCGTGCTGTCGCGGCTGCACCAGGCGGCACCGAAGTCTGAGCAGCCGGAGGAGCTGAAGCGTTCGCTGCTGGCCACGGCGGAACTCTATGACTGCGCGCTGAGCCAGTGGGCCCTGCGCACCGGCCGGAATAACCCGCGCAGCCCGATCGCGTCCGAGGTGATGGACAAGCTGCGGCAGTCCTAGTCGCGCATCTTCGCGATGACGTCGTCGGCGTACCTGCGCAGCTTGTCCAGCTTGGCCGGCAGGGGCTCGGTATCGGGGCCGACGTGATAAGGCCAGCGGAAGCCGACGATGACGTCGGTCACGCCCTGGTCCTCCAGCCGCCTGATTCCACCGGGCGTGTAGGCGTCCATCGAGATCACGTGCACCTCGAACGCCCGGCCGGCCGTGCCCTCCTGTTCGCGCAGCCCGGCCAGCCGCGCGAGCAGGCCCGGCAGATCCTCGGGCTTCCCGCCGCCGTGCATCCAGCCGTCGCCGCTGCGGGCCGCCCGTCGCAGCGCAGCCTCGCCATGCCCGCCCATCAGGATGGGAACGGGGCGTGTCGGTACCGGCGCGATCTTTATTGATGGCACGTCGTACAGCTCACCGTGAAACTCGAAGTAACCGCCCGTGGACAGGCCGCGCAGCACCTCCAGCGACTCGTCCATCCGCCGGCCGCGTCGGGCCCAGGGCACGCCCATCACGTCATAGTCCTCGCGCCACGGGCTGGTCCCGACGCCAAGCACCAGCCGGTTGCCGGTGAGCACCGCGGTCGAGGTCATCTGCTTGGCCACGAGCACGGGATGGCGGATCGGTAGCTTGAGCACGAACGTGATGAACCTGAGTCGCTCGGTTACCGCTCCGAGCGCGGGGATGAGTGAGAACGGCTCGAGGAACGGCTTGTCCTCAAGAAACTCGCGCGTGCCATCCGGGTTGAACGGGTAGACGCTTGCGGACTGCTCCGGGTAGCAGATGCTGTCCGGGATCACCATCGAGTCGTAACCCGCCTCCTCGGCCGCGCGGGCCAGCGGCGAGTAGAAAGACGGCTCGGTCATCGACTCGGCGTAGCTGAAGCGCACGGATCCTCCGGTTCGAGCGACCGCGGGTGCAAACTTGCCCCATCAGGTAGAACATGTTCTTGTTGGCAGTCAATCACCCGGCGAGGGGACATACCCCGCGTTCCCGCCGAGATCACACCCCGAACCTGACCCGTGGACGCACGCATTTTCACAAGAGGCTGGATGGATATGGACCTTGTCGCGCTGGAGGAGATCCGCCGGGTGAAGTACCGCTACCTGCGCTGCGTGGACCTCAAGCTGTGGGACGAGATGGAGGACGTGTTCACATCCGGCGCCAGCGCCGACTACGGCACGCACGCGGCCGGCCGGCCGCTCAACCTCCGCGGCCGCGACGAGATCATTTCCTACCTGCGGGAGAACCTCGGGCCCGAGATCATCACCGTCCACCGCTGTGGCCAGCCAGAAATCGAGGTCGACGGGGATCACGCGACGGGGACCTGGTCATTCGAAGACACCGTGATCGCGACGCAGTACAACGTCCTGATCAAGGGAGCCGCGTTCTACGAGGACACCTACGAGCGCGGCGAGGACGGTAAGTGGCGGATCTCGCACATCGGCTACACCCGGATCTACGAAACCATGAGTTCGCTCGACGACACGCCGTCGCTGCGTTTCACCGCCAATAAATGGGCCGAGGAGTCGGCCGGCTGATGCCTGGGCGTTGACGGAGTTTTAGAACGTGTTCTACCTTGAGTCCGGTCCTAGGGACCGGCGTCGATGAAAGGGAGCCGTGCTCACCCAGTCATTTGCGGACGCGGTGATCGAGGCAGAGAAGATCATCGCGTCGGCCCCGCATGTGCGGACGGCGCAGGACCTGGCCGAGGGGTATGACTACCTGGCGGGCAGCATCCAGGGATCGCTGCACCTGGCCTGGGCCTACCAGCGCGACTTCCCGTACTTCGTCCAGTCGACCGGCCCGTACACCAAGATGGGCCTGGACAATCCGGACACGATCTACCTGCACGCCTACCTGCGCGAGGACGCCGAGTACGTCGTCAGCGGCGTCCGCGGCAGCACCAGAGACCTCAGCTTCCAGGTCCTGAACGGCGATTACTCGCCGGTCGAGGTGCCCGACAGCCTGACCGCCTTCGATGACCGGGAACTCGAGATCGCGCCAGACGGCTCGTTCGAGCTGCGCTTCGCGCCGGACCGGTCCGGCTCCCGGCCGGGTTACTTCACGCTCGGACCGGGCTCAGCCATGCTCATCGTCCGGGAGGTATACAGCGACTGGGCCACCGAGAAGCGCGGGACGCTGCGGATCCAGCGAGCCGACAAGACCGGGCAGGCGCCGCCCGCGCCCGATGAGGCACTGCTCGCCAAGCGCTACGGTGTGGCCGGGAAGATCCTGCTGTCCCGGCTGCGGACGTTCCTGGCCTTTCCCGACTGGTTCTATCTGAACGAGCCAGTCAACACGATGACGCCGCCGCGGCGGACCCCCGGCGGACTAGCGTCCCAGTTTTCCTCGGCTGGCCACTTCGACCTGGCACCCAACCAGGCGATGATCGTGACCGTGCCCGACGCAGGCCGGGACCTGGCGCCCTATCAGGGCATTCAGCTTGGCAGCATGTGGTACATCTCGCTGGATTACATCAACCACCAGACCAGCCTCACCGCCGACCAAGCGCGCATGGATCCCGACGGCAAGTTGCGGTTCGTCATCACCGACACCGACCCTGGTGTCGCGAACTGGCTCGAACTGACCGGGCGGCGCCGCGGCTATGTGCAGATCCGCTGGCAGCGACTGGCCGCGGACCTGGGCCCCGAGCACGGCCCCGAGGTGCAGGTGGTCCCGGCCGACAGCCTGCCGCACGTGCTGCCGTATTACGACTCGGCGCTCCTTCGGCGGGGGGAGTACGCGGCGCGGATCGCCGCGCGACAGGCCGCCGTCGCCAGCCGGATGCTCGGCTGATGGCCCCGGACGAGACCCGCGCGATCGCGGAAAGGATGCTGGGCTGATGTACCTGCAGGACAAGGTGCTTGTCATCTCCGGGGTCGGGCCGGATCTCGGCCGTCAGATCGCCGTCCGCGGCGCGGCGGCCGGTGCAGACGTAGTGCTGGCGGCCAGGACCGTCTCCCGGCTGGAGGAAGTGGCGGCCGAGATCAAGGAACTCGGCCGCCGGGCGCTGGTCGTGCCGGCCGACATGACGGTCGAGGCCGACGCCCAGCGCATGGCCGACTCGGCGGTTGCCGAGTTCGGCAAGGTCGACGCGCTGGTCCTCAACGCGCTGGTCATGCCCCCGATCAAGGCCCTGGCCAAGGTCGACCTCGACGCGGTGCAGGCAGGTTTCAACGACAACGTGATCTCCGCGCTGCGGATGACCCGGCTATTCATTCCGGCCCTGGAGCAGACCAAGGGCGCGGTCGTCATCGTCAACTCGATGGTGATCAGGTTCTCTCAGCTGGGCATGGGCCCGTACAAGATGGCCAAGTCCGGGCTGCTCGCGATGGCATCGAGCCTGGCGACCGAGCTCGGCCCGAAGGGCATCCGGGTGAACTCCGTGGCGCCGGGCCACATCTGGGGTGAGTCGCTGAAGTGGTACTTCAGCTACCTGGCTCACAAGCGCGGCGTCGACCCGGAGGAGATCTACCAGGAAACGGCGAAGAACATCGACCTCGGCCGGCTGCCCGAGCCGGACGAGGTCGCCGACGCGGTCTTGTTCCTGGCCTCGCCGCTGTCCCGCGCCATCACGGGTCAGTGCCTCGACGTCAACTGCGGCGAGTATCACCACCACTAACATGACCACAGCCGACCGTGTGCACGTCGGGACCGTCGAGGACCTGCGAGAGTCTGCCTCCCGGATGACCGGGCTGACCGACTTCGGCCCGGACGATTACAGCGACGGCCTGGGCGTAGTCCTGGAGTCCTACGCCCGCGACGCTGACCTGACCCCGCTCGGCAGCAAGGTTGCCCGCGTCGGCCTGCGCGGCGCGCTGGCGGCGCGGCTTCTGGCCGAGTACGCCTGGGCGTCGCATCCGCAGTACGCCGCCGTCCCGGTTGAGCGTCCGATTTTCGTAACGGGGTTGCCCAGAAGCGGGACAACCGCATTGCACCGGCTGCTGACAGCCGATCCAGACCACCAGGGCCTGGAATTGTGGCTCGCCGAGATGCCGCAACCCAGGCCACCGCGGCAGACCTGGGATTCCAACCCGGTCTACCAGGCGATCCAAGCTGGCTACCAGCGGCATCACGTTGAGCATCCCGAGTTCATGGGCGTGCACTACATCGCCGCCGACACCGTCGAGGAGTGCTGGCAACTGCTGCGCCAGACGTTGCGGTCCGTCTCATATGAGTGCCTGGCCCACCTGCCGACCTACTCGGCCTGGCTGCGGCAGCAGGACTGGACCGGCCCGTTCCGCCGGCATCGCCGCAACCTGCAGATGATCGGCCTGAACGAGCCGGGCAAGCGCTGGGTGCTGAAGAACCCGAGCCATCTGTTCTCGCTTGACGCGATCATGGCCGTGTACCCGGACGCCCTGATCGT
>JASHUE010000682.1:0-3044 GCA_030040195.1 Streptosporangiaceae bacterium
CCCGACGACCGGCGGCGCCATGCTGGGCGCCAATTCCTGCTACCGCGACGTGGGTGATGACTACCC
Source organism: Streptosporangiaceae bacterium (assembly GCA_030040195.1). Classification (GTDB taxonomy): domain Bacteria; phylum Actinomycetota; class Actinomycetes; order Streptosporangiales; family Streptosporangiaceae; genus JAJYUU01. Next base: position 67 of record JASHUE010000682.1, read on the forward strand.
GAGCTGCCCTGACCAGATGTACGGCGACAATGCGCCCGGTGCGACCTGGGAGGAGACTTTCCTGCACGCACCGCTCGGCCCGCCGCTGGGTTTCGTGCCGGTGCCGCCTGACTCGATCTTCTGGTCGGAGGGCAACGGGGCCGAGGAAAAGCCCGTAAGCAGCCCGCCGAGGCATGGCGGACCCGGGCACCAGCCTGGTCCGGTGCCGGTTCCGCCGCCACCACCTGCCCGCCACCATTAGCGCGGGATGGCGCAGCCGAAAGCAGCCGTCTGGCACCGCGAGTACGCCCCGGCGAGGGCCCGGTTGGATGTCAGCCCGCGAGCTGGCTGCGGACTACGGCCGCCACCCTGCTGCCCTCAGCCCGACCGGCGACCTTGGGCGTGACCGCCTTCATGACCTGGCCAATGCCGGATGGATCAGAAGCGCCAGTCTCCGCGATCGCCGCCGCGACCAGCGCGGCTAGCTCGTCGTCGCTGAGCTGCGCAGGCAGGTAGGCCGTGAGAACCTCCTCTTCAGCCCGTTCTGACGCTGCCTGGCCGGTACGGCCCGCGCCCTCGAAGGCTGCGGCGGCTTCCCGGCGGCGCTTAGCCTCGCGAGTAAGAATCTTCAGCACCTCGTCGTCGCTCAGCTCACGCGCCGAGTCGCCGGACACCTCCTCGTTACTCACAGAAGTCAGAGCCATCCGGAGGGTGCGCGTCCTGGTCTCGTCCCGCGCTTTCATCGCTGCGGTGAGATCGGCGCGCAGCTGCTCCTTGAGTCTGGGCATGGGGCTAATCCTGCCGCTACGGCCGCCGATCCGCAGCGCCCGCCCCCTGGTGCGCTGGCCTGCGGCTCGGTCCAGACGCCGCGCCCCGCGGGCCGCCGACCGCGCCGGGCGTGGTCACTCTGCGCGGCATGGCACGATGTGAGGATGCGTATCAGCGGCCTGGCGAAGGCAACCATGATCGTCGGCGTGGCTAGCTTCGGCTACGCCTCCGTTGTCGAACGGAACTGGTTTGCCCTTCGCCGGCACGTCGTGCCGGTGCTTCCCGAAGGCGTCGCTCCCCTGCGCATCCTGCACATTTCGGACGCACACCTCACTCCCGGACGGCACCGCCTGATGTCCTGGATCAGGTCGCTGGATGCACTGGAGCCTGACCTGGTCGTCAACACGGGAGATTCGATCGCGCACCGTGAGGCGGTGGGGCCGTTCCTCGATGCGCTCGGGCCGCTGCTTGACCGGCCAGGCATCTTCGTCTACGGCTCCAACGACCTGTACTCTCCGGTGCTGAAGAACCCGACGCGCTACCTGTGGCGGACCAGCGCGAACGAGCATTCCAGGCACGTCCCTGACCTGCCCTGGCCCGAGCTGGGCGCCGGCATGGAGTCCGCGGGCTGGCTGAACGCCAACAACCGGCGTGCCCGGATCAAAGCGGGCGAGCACGACATCGAGGTCGCCGGCGTGCACGACTCGCACATCAAGCGCGACCGGTATGACCTCGTCGCGGGTTCCGCCGATCCCACCGCCGACCTCCGGCTCGGGGTTATGCACTCGCCTGAACCGTCGGTTATGGACCGATTCGCGGCCGACGGCTTCAACCTGCTGCTCGCCGGCCACACCCATGGAGGCCAGGTCTGCCTGCCGGTCAACCGGGCTCTCGTCACCAACTGCGGCATCGACCGGGCCCGCTGCAGCGGGCTGCACCGCCACCCGGCGGCCGGTCCCGATGAAAGGCCCTGGCTCCATGTCTCGGCCGGCCTCGGCACATCGCCCTACGCGCCGATGCGGTTCTGCTGCCGGCCGGAGGCGACGCTTCTGACGCTGGTACCGGGGATCAGCTAGACTTCTCGGGCGGTCATCGGGGTGTAGCGCAGCTTGGTAGCGCGCTTCGTTCGGGACGAAGAGGTCGTGGGTTCAAATCCCGCCACCCCGACTCGAAGTTTTACCAGTTCAGCGGCGGTTCCGACCATCAGGTCGGGGCCGCCGTTGCGGTCCTCTGGCGCTCTGGGTAGCCAACCGGGTAGCCAGTCCCTCACGCTGATTTTGCCTGCCTATCGGACCCTTCGGCCTGCTCCAGCTGGGCAGCACCCTGCTCAGGCTGGCCGAAGACCGTATTCATCGTCTGGGCGCCCCTGGTGATCACCGGCTTGAGCTGGTGCCGGTAGACCTCCTCCGTGACTGCGGTGCTGGCGTGGCCGACGAGATCGGCGATGGTCTCGATCGGCACGCCCTGGTCGCTCATGATGGACACGAACGAGTGGCGCAGCTCGCGCGGCGTCCAGTTCCCGCCGATCCTCGTTCCAGGCCAGCATCCTCCGTGGAACGCGAGGCCACAGCCACGCTAACGGATGACGTCCCTAGTCGTCCTTCTCCTGAGGTACAGAAGTTCGGCCTGCTCAGCGAGGCTCGCGCTGCCAAGGGAGCCCTGGACGTCGCGAGGAGCAGCACGATGCCGCCAGCCTGCTGATGCTGCACGAGCGCCGTATCAGCCCGCGCGTCATCACAGAGTTGTGCTTAATCCGCGAGATCATCACGCCGCTTCCGGGCAGGCCGGAGCGGGTGGGCGGTGAGCGGCGCGGAATCTGGCGGCCCGCTCGGCGATCTGCGGGACGGCGATCCCGGCGGCCACGCACAGCGGCGGGACGGCGCAGACCAGGAAGCGCACGTCGAACAAGATGACGTCGGGGGCGGCCAGCAGCGCCATGCCGGTGAGCCAGGGCAGCAGGGCGGGGCCGCCGACGCGACGCCAGCTGATTATGAGCCCGGCGAGGCCGGTGATTACTATCAGGCCGAGCAGCGGCCCGGACACGACGACGTAGCGCTGGTAGGCCTGGATCCAGCCGGCGTAGGGCTGGACCTGGTGCAGGTCAGGCGGGGAACCGTCGTATTTGACGAACAGTCCGCGGTCATAGGACAGCGTCCAGATCGGACTCCCGGCTGGGAACATGTAGTCCAGCTGGCTCTGGGTGCCCGCCCACGCGATGGAGTACTCGCGCG
>JASHUE010000683.1:0-2625 GCA_030040195.1 Streptosporangiaceae bacterium
GAAGCGAGAAAACCCGGTCGCCCTTGGCCACACCGAGGCTGCGCAGCAGGTTGGCAAACCGGCTCGTCTGGGCTCGCAGGCCTGCGTAGCTGAGGTCAGTGACGGAGCCGTCTCTGGCGATGCACCGCAACGCTGTGACCGCTGCCCGTGGGCCGGCCGCGTGCCGGTCGACGGCCTCATGGCAGATGTTGAGCCCGAGCCCGCCGGGCAGCCCGTCCAGCCCTGCTCGCGCCTCGTCCCACGAGAACTCTCGCACCGCCTTGTCATAATCCGCGAGGTTGTACGGGCTGGCAGGGTGCAGCTGCTTGCGGATCGGTTCCCAGGCCATGACCAGACCTCCGCCAGGCTCGGCCGCAGTGTTACTTGTCTATCTATGCCCGGTGCGGCTGGCGCGATAGTGACCAACGTCCCGTCATCCCTGGACGGTCATCCCCAGGCAGCGCGTGAACCGCCCTGGGAGAGCTGTGGTTGCGCGGATGACCGGGAGGCAGGCATCAGGCCGCGAGCTGCCGGATGTCGGCAGGTAGTGTATCGAGCGCCTCGTCGAGAGCCCCGCCCGACAGATGGCGGCGGGCTACGCGAGCGACCAGGCTCGCGGTCTGCGGCACTTCGGTGTCGTGGATTGTGGCTTCCCGTGCGAATCGGCGGACATATTCTGCCGAGTCGTATTTGGCTGGCATCCGGCTTGGATTCCAGCCATCGTAGAAGACGCCGCGCAGCAGTTCGGGCAGCTGGGCGGCCAAATTCGCCGCTACCGGCACGGGCAGCCGATCCCGAAGGGCGTGCATCCAGGCCCGGGTGACGCGGTAGGCAAAGCGCCGGTCGTCGGTGCCGAACTCGCCAGCCACCTCCTTAAGCCAGACGGCGGCCTTGTCGATGCTGCGATCGAGGTTGCTTACTCCTGTGTGCGACATGACAGCCTCCCTCCGAGGGTTCTATTCCCTTAGGGCGCCTGCCGATGCCCGGGGCCGAGGGGCTCGCTGGTTCTGTTCAGCCCGCACGGGCCGAACAGCCGCCGCCCGCCATGAGGCGACATTTGGTCAACAGCCCGGCCGAACCGGCACCACACCGCCACCGCCGACGACGCGGCCAATGGCAAAACACGATCATTTACCTCCGCGGGTGGCACCTGGTCAGTCATTTTCCTAACGCCACCCCGAGACGGCCGGAACCGTGCGGAGCACTTTCCGGCATCGGGTTAAGCGTTCGCGGCCCATCACATGGGTCGTGCAGCAGATCGTGAGGCTTTACTACATGCTGGCCAGCTTCTCCAGCAGATTGGCCACCCGGTCCCTGATCTCGTCGCGGATCGGGCGGATCTCCTGAAGTGTCTTGCCGGCCGGGTCGTCGAGTTCCCAGTCCTCGTAGTGTTTGCCGGGCAGCAGCGGACAAGCGTCGCCGCAGCCCATTGTGATGACCACGTCGGCGGCCAGGACGAACTCGTCGGTCCAGCGCTTGGAGAACTCGCGAGAGATGTCGATGCCGACCTCGGCCATGGCCTCGAGCACACCGGGGTTGATGCCGGAGACCGGTTCCGAGCCGCCGGACCAGGCGATGGCCCGGTCCTTCGCCAGGTGGTTGAACCAGCCGAGCGCCATCTGCGACCGGCCCGCGTTGTGCACGCACAGGAACAGGACCGCGGGCAACTTGTCTTTCGCCGTGCTCTCGGCGTGGGCGAGGGCCTGCAAGCGTTGGCGTGCGAACCGCTCGGCGTTTCAAGATCCGCACCAGCGGCACGACCTGCGGTTACTACCGCACGTCCAGCCCGGTGACGGCCCTGCCGATGATCAGGCGCTGGATCTCCGACGTGCCCTCGAAAGTCGTGCGACCGACTCGTTCTCGCGTACGGCGAGCTTCACGATCGCAAAGGAATCCAGATACGTTGCCATGCGGCGGACGGTTAGGGGCTGGCGTCACGCCGCCCGACAGGCCCGCTGGTTGCCGGAGCGGTCTTCCGCGGCAGTGTGGCCGCCTGTGCCACCGACAGGCCGGCGGCCGGAGCCGTTGTAGCGCTCAGCGGGCTGCCGAGGCCCGCCATCGTGGGCTCATGCGCGGCCAGCCACTGGTGCACCAGCACCGCGAGGACGATGGCGAACGGCACGTCTCCCGCGGCCCACATCACGCCGGCGCCGATCTGCTGGTCCGCTAGCGCCGAGATGCCGCCTGGCCTGTGTGCCAGCCCGGCGTAGGGGGCGTATAGGGGGTGCTGGGCGAACGCGAGGAAGATCGACAGCCCGACGTTGGTCAGCATCGCCACACCCAGATAGCCCATGCGGCGCGCGTGCGAGAACCGGGACGCACGGCGGGACGAGCCGGTCACCAGGGTCCAGAAGAAGATCGCGAACAGCAGGAAGGCGCCGTACTCGACAAGATGCATCCAGCTGTTGCGCTGCGCCAGGTCAAAGGGACTGGGCACATGCCAGAACAGAAGGTTGATGCAGAACGCGAGCCATGCGCCCGGGGGCCCGGCGAGCACTCGGAACAGGCGACGGACTGGCGCCCACGACGGCGACAGCGCGACCGCCTGCGCTACCGGCCGCCGCAGCCAGGCCGGGAACGGCCGCCAGAGCGAGATCCACGGTCGGCTGAGCGCGATCAGGGGTGCAGCGACCGTCAGCACCAGCA
>JASHUE010000684.1:0-6787 GCA_030040195.1 Streptosporangiaceae bacterium
ACCGCCGAGAGCGAGCTGATCTGGTCGCTGTCCGGGTTCGGGGTCGGCACGATCGTCCACGTGCTGTCCCCGGCCTTAATGGGCTGGCTAGCCTGCGCCGCGCCCGCGGTGACAACCCCGGTAATGCCGACCAGCAGGGTGACCGCGCCAAGCACGCGTACCGCACGCGGCCAGCGCCGGCCGGCGCGCAGCCCGCCGCCGTGCCGCCTGACCCTAGCTGTTTTGTAACACTCAGCCATCGCCTCGGCCCTTCACTCAGCGGACCCGATAGCGGCCGATCAAGGTTCGCGCTAGCGATAATGCGATCTGGGCAGACTCAGTCACCAGGGCACAAAGTCCCGTTCCCGTTGTTCGGTATCGGATGCCTGCTCGGGGAAGCGAGCTCACCCACGACAAACCGGCTAGAGCATGTTTGGCGGCAAACGAGCTACCTGATGCGGGGCCGCCGATCCCAGCGAGATCGCGCAGCCCCTACATAGTTATGCGCAGGACACCCGGTCGTCGAACGTCCTGTCTTGCCGCCGGCCGACCAGTTACGAACTGGCTGTAGGTCAGTGAAGGTTTCTTAGTACGCGCGCCGTGCACGGACCGCAACTGCGCCGCTGTCAGGATGCGCCGGCTGCGGGCCTAGGCCTGTACCGCGCCTGCCAGCGCCCGCATCCAGGCATCGTCGAGCACGAGCCGGGCCCTGGTCGGCGGCTGAGCCTCAGCGCGTGGCGGACCAGGCCAGGCCACGCCGGCCGGGTGCTCTTCGGCGTTCATGACGGCCTGACGATCGCGCGGGCTCGGGCCTGCCTGAACTGCAGCGCACGGGCCTTTGTCGGGATGCCTCAGCACCAGCCACAGCGGGGCCCCCACGACGGGAAGGACGAACGCTCCGCCTACCGAGGCATTGAGCCAGAACCAGTTCATGATCTCCACCGCCGCTCGACGGTCCTCGCGAGCCCACACCAGTGGTGCCCCGCCACAGAGCAGATGCTAGGGGTTGCAGGCAGGCGCCCCGACGAACCGCTGCAGATCCTGCGGGCATGTCGTCAGTAAATGCGCGGGAGCGCCAGAAAGGTCAGCCGGCCCGGCCGGGCTTCACTTCCTACAACCGCGGCCGAATCAACCGGTGCCGAGCGGATCAGATGTGCTCTTCAGCCAGGAACGACGACAGGGCATTCTCCATCTTGCTTAGGTTCGTCGCGCTGATCCGCGTGCTGATCTGAGCCTGAGTGGCGAGCCAGAACCTCAGGCTGGCGGCGCAGATAGCGCGATCGGCGGGCGGCAGCGTGCACGCGATGGTCTGGCCGATGGCGGCGCCTTGCCCTACTGCGGCCGTGTACAGCGCGACGGTCGCGTCAGGCCCGCCCGAGCCTCGGATGTTGGGGTCCTGCACGTGCGCCGGAACGAACACGGCCGCCGCGTAGAGACTTGGCGTATCGGTCAGTATCTGGTGGATCACGTCGGCCGACGGATGATTGCAGAAGACCTGGCCTTGGCGGAACACCTCGTCCACGGCCAGGACTGCCGGAATGTACGGGCAGGCCAGGTCGGTGCTCGGTCCCACCCCGCCGGGGTGGATCGTCATCGTCACACTCGCTGAACGATCTGAGCCCGAGGTCGCCGTCATGACCTCACCGAAGTCCGCGCTAGACAGGTACGCCCGGCAGGTCGCCGATTTTGGGGCCAGCAGATACGAGGTCGAGCGAGGCTGGAACGTGGTCCCGAATATTTGCGCGTTCCCCGGCGGCCTCAGAGATGGTGTGAGGCGCATCGTTCTCGGGGCCAGTGGCGGCGGGTACCCCAGGCCGGCGTAGTCGGAGGCTGGGACAGGGCAAGCAGCGACGTAAACCTGGCCTCGGCTGCTCGACGAGGGTAGCGGGGAGCCACACCCCGCCACGAGCGCCAGCGAGGCGGCGATATCTAAAGCGCCCAGCAATAACGTCCGCATGCCTCTCCCCGCCACGCGTTCAGTATGGGCCCATGTCGCCGGACGCCAAACGGTCCTCTGCACTGCGGCGGCCTTGCTGCCGCTTCTCCGGGTAACGGGCTTGCGCTAATCGGTTAGACGGCCCACCGACGGAGAGCAAGGTGAGCGCGTTGCCGCTGAGGATGCGGACTGGCCGGCGGCCGGCTCTACCGGGTCGGTGACACCCATCTCGAAGGGGTAGTCCGTGTCCAGCACGACCTTATCGGCACCGGCGACCTTGACCAGCTGGCGAAGCGCCTGCAGGGTGCAGGGAAGGCGTCGTGCCAGATGCGGCGCAGGTGGGTGCTTGACGGGTAGCCGGCCCGTGGGCCCGTTCGACGGGGTGCTTACTGCGCTGTTGCTGCGTCCGCGAGTGCCGGTTCACTCGGGCTTGGCGTGACCAAGTCGGGAGTGGTGATCAGGCTGACGCTGATAACCGTATCGTCGGGCGCTTCCAGACCCAGCTCGGCGACGCTGCCCGCGCCGCTGGCCGCGATCTTGCTGGCGGCCAGGGCCAGCGCGCGACGCTCGATCCGGGACATCTCAGCCGGTCCCCAGCACTCGCCTGGATGGTGTCGTGCAGTGGTCGCCGGGTTGGCCCGGAGACGCGCCGTGAGCTGGATTACCCCGGCGTGGCCGGCCCTGACAACGGTTCGCGCGTACCAGACCTCCAAGTCCTGGCCGGTCAGCGAGCCAGGTGCCAGCTCCTGGAGAGTCTGGCGCAGCGACTCGATGACCTCCAGCGTGACCCCGGCTCGGTCCGGCGTCCGCATGCGCACCCGCAGGAGCGGCTGTTCCTGGCCTTCTCCGAGTTCCTCGCGGCTCAGCCACTTGTCCAGGTAGGCGATCGCCTCGCGATCGGTTCCGGGCGAGGCCAGCAGTTCCTGCTCGAGCCCCTCGCGCCCGCCCGGCCGGTGGCCGAGCAGGAGGATGACCAGCTTCCCGTGCAGGATGGCCGTGGTCAGGCCGGCCAGCTCGACGCGGGGGTCCAGACCGGCAAGCACCTCGATCTCCCCCGCACTGCGCCAGTCCGAGCAGATCGCCAGCAGCCGCCAGGTCTGCTCGCTGGCGTCCTCGGTCCGGTGCAGCCCGCTGCCCGCCACCACGTCCAGGTCGCTTGCCAGCACCAGGCGGGCGGATCCGGCCTCCGACTGCTCGGCGCCCGGGCCGGGGTTGGCCGCCGCGGGCGGCGGATTAAGGATGCGCGGGATACCCTCAGAAACGGTCTGTACGCCGACAACCAGGCCGGGCGCTACCGGCGCCTCGGCGAGCGCTTGCATGTCTTTCAGAAACGAGCCCAACCGCGCGTAGTCACCGTCGCGCAGGCCGACCTGTACCCGGCTCCACTGCAACCCGGAGTAGGCAACGGACGGCGCGGGCACCGGCAGCTGAATCTCCAGGACTCCGAGGCGGTTACGGTCGCTCGCGGCGTAACGCAGCACTGCCGTCACCGGATGGTCGCCGAGCGTCTGCAAGCCGGTTTCCCGCGGCAGGCCGAGGAATACGCCGACGACCGCGCTGACATCCGATGCGGGCGCTAGCCGACTCGCGTCCAGGTCGACCGGCTGGAACTCTTCGGTGCCGGCCCATCCGTCCCTCGGCTGGTCCCGGAAGACCACGAATGTCACCGACTGCTCGATGGTCCCCGATCGCTGCAGCGCGAGGACTTTGGCCGGCCGTTCCGGAAGCGACGCGGGCGGCCCGCCGCCGCCCCCGCTCTGCCCGTCGCCAGCCGGCAGGCCGTCCGCGCGGCGGAGCGACCACCGCGCGGGAGCTGATCCGGCCGTCCACGCCGAGGCGGCCGGATCTTCGGCCGAGGCGGCACTGTGCAGCAAGGACCGCAGCGTGGCGCCCTGTTGCCGGACGACGTAGCCGTAGGCGGGCCGACCAACCAGCATCGCGTCGGCTGTAGTGCTGCGCCACCAGGTGGTGTGCAACACCTCAGCGTGCGAATAATCGGGGGTATCGGTGCGCAGCAGGATGCCGACCTCCGTCCGCGGCACTTTCTGCGTCCGACGTTGCTGGCCGGCGTCTGGCTGCTGGTCATCGTCCGGCTGATCATCGTCCGGCTGCTGGGCATCGTCTTGCTGCTGGTCATCGTCGAGCCGCTGGCGCTGGCTGAGCAGCCCCTGCAGGATGAGCTGGCAGGCGATGCAGCCCAGGGCCCAGGCCGTCACCCAGTGCAGGCCGCGCGAGAAGGCAAGCGCCACAGCCAGCACGACCGTGGGCAGGATCAGGACGCCGATGAGTACGTTGCTCGCCTGAGCCAGCAGCCCGCGCAGGGTGGACCGGTCGGGCCGTTCCATCCGGCCGGCCTGGATGGCGGCGAACAGGGTCAGTACGAAGGCCAGCACCTCCGCGCTGACCTGCTGACTGCCGATCCCGGACATGCGGCCGATCAAGAAGAACGCGAACACCACGCTCATCAACAGCACGCTCATCCAGCCCGAAAACCGGGCAACCGCGAAATACTCCGAGTCCGTCACCGCGACCTGCACGGCGATCGTGGCGCGGTACGGCGCGCCCCGCTGGGAGACGTCCTCGATCATGCGAGCCCGTGCGACCACGGCGTCCGGGCTCACCGTGTCGGTAGAGGTCCGGCGCTGCATGGGCGCACCGAACCAGTACTCGTGCTTCCTCCAGACCTGCGCTAGGTTCGCGCGCGGGTCAGCTTTCGCCTGCCCGTCAGCTCTCGGCAGGTCAGCGCTCTGCCCGTCAGCCCACGGCAGGTCAGCGCTCTGCTCGTCAGCCCACCGCGGGTCAGCGCTCGGCCCGTCAGCCGTCGGCAAGTCGGGGCTCGACGGATCGGCGGAGATCCGCGCCAGGATTCCGGCGAGGCAATCCAGGCGCTTGCCGACTCTCTTGGTCCCGGGCGGCCGCGGCCTTAGCTCAGTCGGCTCGCGCAGGCGGCGGGGCACTACCTTGTGATCACGCAACGTCTCCGAGGTGGCCGCGGCCTTGGCGCCAGCCAGGTCGGCCAGGGCCCGATAGAGCACCGGTGGCCAATTCTCAGTAGGACTGACTAACTGGTCCATGAGGTAGCCAAGTTGGGTGACCGGCGGGGGCGGGCCTACCCTGATGTCGAGCTCGGCTCGGCGATCCAGCTTCTTACGCCAGGGGTCGAAGGAGACGCCGTCGGGGAGGTTGACCTGAACCTGCCGGTCAGCATCGGCTGACGGCAGCAGCAGATCGATCTCCAGCCGGGCCCTGGGCAGGACCCGGTTCAGGGTGAACGGCCGCACCCAGCGCCGCAGTCTGGGTGTGCGCCGCCCCTTGAGGGCTGGCGGCGGCTTCGACTGCAGGCGGCGGCTCGGCACTGCCACGGTCAGCACGGTCCGCGTGCGCGCCCGGTCGGCGGCCACCACCACGACGGCGGACTTGGTGAATGCGTCCAGAACTTGGCCAGCCCGCATGGTCAGCACGCGCGCGAAGACCTGCCGATCCGCTGCGGCCTGGCCCGGTCCGGCGTTCTCGCCCGGCGCGGAATCCTGGCCCGGTCCGGCGTTCTCGCCCGGCGCGGAATCCTGGCCCGGTCCGGCGTTCTCGCCCGCTGCGGATTCCTGGCCCGGCCCGGCGCCGTCGCCGTCAGCCGCCGCGGCTTGAGCAGGCTCGTCGAAGAGGCCCGCGTAGGACTGTACTAATTTACTGAGGTCCTTCCGGGCCGTGCCGATCCGCTGCATGGGGCCACCTGAGGCCTCCTGCGCGCCACCCTTCGGCACCTCCGCAGGGACGTTCTCGCTGCGGAGCAGCCGGTAGATGGCCGCCGCAAGCAGCAGCCGCTCGTCACGTGAGGCGCTGACGCCGAGCTGACCCAGGTCGGGCAGCCGGGCGACGGCAACGTTCACGATGATTTCGGCCAGCGCTGCCGCCACGCGATGCCGGACTTCAGCATTCGGGAGTGTCGCTAGCAGCGCTCCGCTCGCGTCGGTGACGGTGCACGTCGCGAAGGGGTCGGGCTCCAGGTTCTGCGATCCTTCCGCCGCGAGGACCGGCGGGAGGACCAGGACCGGGAGCCACAGCTCGCCGGTCCGGTCGCGGAACGCCTCATGCGCGATCCGGCTCAGGTCCACGTCGATCTTGATCGTCGTCTCGACGCTATCCGACCGGGCAATATCAATGATCTCCGAAGTAGCGCGCGCCCATTCGTCATTGGCGATCAGGAATAGCAGCTCACGCCCGAGGGCAGAGTCCCGGTCGTAACTGGCGTCCTGCCTGCGGAATTCCTCCGGGGTGATACGCCCGATGAAGTAACTGAGCTTCTCGGCCAAGAGCCATTGCGTCGGGCCGTCGCTGCCTGCTGATCCTGCCGTTTCTGACCAATTGCCAGTAGCCACGGCCGTCCCCCTCGCCAGTAGCACGCACCACGACCGGTCGCTACCGGCCACCATGGTGACACATCACTCCGATATGCGCTATCAGGGCGGAAAGCCACCACTACAGCACAGCACAACAGGCAGCCTGACCAGGGCAAGCGGCGATCGGGCGGCCCATGACATCGCCGTTCGCTCTGTCGCCCAAGAACCGAGCCGGTGGCGCCCGGCCGTCGCGCTCCCAGGTATGAATAGGCCCGGGCGCATCCGCATCGCCAGGCAGAGCGCGGCGGCGGACGAGGCAAGCGCAATAGCGGCGACAAAAGCCAGGGCGGTTACGAATAGCAGTTATCTGGCGCTTCCAGCTACCCGCCAGCTGAATCGGCTCGGGGTCCGGGATTGCTGGACCGCCGAATTCCGTATCGCCGAATACGAGCGGCGTCGCGACTGTCCCGCGATGCGGGTCCTCGCGCACCGATTGCCCGGGGGCAGCGCTGCCTGGACAACTCTCATCTCCGCCATG
>JASHUE010000685.1:0-2693 GCA_030040195.1 Streptosporangiaceae bacterium
CCGACCTGCCGGGCATGCGCGCCGCGGGCAGCGGCTCGTGGTCCGGCTTGTTCAACACGCACTTCTGGGTCGACCCGGCCAGCGGGATGACAGCATCTATCTACTCCCAGACGCTGCCGTTCCTCGACCCGGGCGCCTTCCAGCTGTACCTCGACTTCGAGATGGCCCTCTACGCCAGCCGCGCCTCCTAGCCCAAGCCTGGCCACGCGACCGGCGCCGCCGCCGCGCGAGAGCCTCGGCCTCGCCGACCAAGGATGCGCGGCCCGCTGTTTGCGGTACGGGCAGCGGCTGCGCAGCCTGGCTAGGCCAGGATGCGCAGCCGCTGCGGATCGTAGAGCGGCGCGATCTGCAGGCGGGCGGGCACGTCGCCGGTGCCGGTCCGCACCCGGAACTCGCCGCCTTTGAGCCACTGCCCGGTGACTCCGTCATGGCACCTGACCTGGGCGAGTCCGACGGCCCCGCCGACCGTGAAGCCGTACGCGGCCGCGCGCACGTAGCCCACCCACTCGCCTCCCGAGAACACCGGCTCGTTGCCGAACAAGTCGACCGCCGGCTCCTCCATGAGCAGGCTGACAACCCGGTTCTGCGGCGGCCCCTCGGCGCGCGCGGCAAGCAGCGCGTCCCGGCCGGTGAACCCGCCCGGCTTGTCCCACGCGACCGCGAAGCCGAGGCCCGCTTCCAGCGGGTTGTCGGTGTTGTCGATGTCCGCGCCAAAGTCGCGGTAGCCCTTCTCCAGCCGAAGCCCGGACATGGCGGCCAGGCCCACTGGCCGGAAGCCGAGGTCAGCGCCGGCCGCCACCAGGTCGTCGTAGACCCCGAGCGCGTACTCGGCCGGCACGTGCAACTCCCAGCCAAGCTCGCCCACGTACGTGACCCGGATGGCGAGGACCGGCGCGTAGCCGACATAGATCTGCTGGGCGCTCATATAGGGGAACGAGGCGTTCCCCAGGTCGGCGTCGGTCAGCCTGCCGATGAGCTCCCGCGAGGCTGGACCCTGCACCGACAGCAGCGTGGTCCCTGAGGTGACGTCGGTCACCGTAACGAATTCGCCCGGCCGCGTCGCCCTCCTGATCATCGGCTCGATCCGGCGGTGAATGACGTCGCTGGACACCACCAGGAACCGGTCTGGCTCCAGCCAGGTGACGGTGACGTCCGCGACGATGCCGCCCGCCTCGTTGAGCCACTGGGTGTAGACAATCCGGCCGAGCCCGGCGGTCACGTCGTTCGCGGACATGCGGCTGAGCACGGCGGCCGCGTCCGGGCCCTGCACAAGGAACTTGGCCATCAGGCTCATGTCCATCATCCCGACGGCGTGCCGGATGGCCTGGTGCTCGCGCGCCACGATCGGGTGCGACTCCTGCCGGCTGAAGTCAAGCGTGGTCGCCGGGTGCTCTCCGGGCTCGGCGTGCCATTCCGCGAATTCCCAGCCGGCCGACTGGGCGAAGTGCCCGCCCGCCGCGACCAGCCGGTCGTGGAGCACCGAGCGGCGCACACTCCTGCCGGTTGACGGCTTCCAAGACGGCCACACCGCATCCCCGAACAGCACGCCGAGTTGCTCGACTGTCCGGGCGGCGCGGAACTTGCGTGATGTCTCGTACGTCGCGGTCCGGTCGATCGCGATGTGCGCGGTGTCGACGGGCGGCACGCCGTCCGCGATCCACTGCGCGACAACGTAACCGACACCGCCGCCGGACAGGATGCCGAGCGAGTTCAGCCCGGCCGCGACGAAGTACCCGTCCAGTTCCGGTGCCGGCCCGATCAGCGGTTTCACGTCCGCGGTGAACGACTCGGGCCCGCAGAAGAACGTCCGCACGCCGGTCTCGGCCAGGCAGGGGATCCGGGCCAGGGCAGGACCGAGGAACGGCTCAAGCCGATCCCAGTCCGGCGGCAGCTTGCCGAAGGCAAAGTCGCGGGCAACCCCGTCAAGCGACCACGGCGCACCGACGGGCTCGAACAGGCCGACCAGCATGCCGTCGCCCTCGGGCCGGTAGTACCCGTAGTTATCGGGATCCTCAATCACCGGCAGGTCAGGGTCCATGCCGGGCACCGTGTCGGTCAGCAGGTAGTAGTGCTCAGCCGCCTGCAGCGGCACTGATACGCCCGCGAGTGCGCCGAACTGCCTGGCCCACATGCCGGCCGAGTTGACGACGTACTCGGTCTCGATCCGGCCGGCCTCGGTCAGCACCGCGGTGACCCGACGCTCCCGCGTCTCAACCCCGGTCGCGGCGACTCCCTCGACGATCCGGACCCCAAGCTGTCGCGCCCCCTTGGCCAACGAGGTCGCCACGCCCACCGGGTCGGCCCGGCCCTCGTCGGCGACATAGAAGCCGCACAGGATGTCGTCGGTCCTGGCCAGCGGCCAGATGTTCGCGATCTCCTTGGCCGAGATCTCGGTGTCCTCAACGCCGAAGCCGTGCATCCAGTCGGCTTCACGCCGCAGCGCCTCTCGTCGCTGCGGCGTGGTGGCGATCGAGATGTGGCCCACTGGGCGGAACCCGGTGGAGTGGCCGGTCTCCTGACCCAGCCGTGCGTACAGGTCGCGTGAGTACCGGCTGAAGAACAGCGCGGTCTCGTCGGTCATGCCGGCCGACGTGATGAGCCCGGCCGCGTGCCAGGTCGTTCCGGCGGTGAGCCGGTGCTGCTCAAGCAGGACGACGTCGGTCCAGCCGAGATGAGCCAGGTGGTAGGCGATG
>JASHUE010000686.1:0-2729 GCA_030040195.1 Streptosporangiaceae bacterium
CCGGATGAGCCCGGCCCCGCACTCCTGCACGACCAGGCCGGCAGTTCGCGGCCGGCCGCCAGCCTCCAGCCACGCGTGACAGGTACCGAGCGTCGGGTGGCCAGCGAACGGCAGCTCGCCCGTCGGCATGAAGATCCGCACCCGGTAGTCCGCCGCAGCGTCCCCGGGCGTGAGCACGTACGTCGTCTCCGACAGGTTGGTCCAGTGCGCGAACTGCTGCATCTGCTGGTCGGTCAGGCCTTCGGCGCCGAGCACGACCGCGACCGGATTGCCCAGGTAGGGCGTGGCGGTAAAGACGTCAACCTGGCGGAACTGCCGCATCATGCGCTCGATCCTACGGTCGCCGGGCCGCAGCGCCCCGGCAGGTCGGCCGGCAGGCAGGTGCCTCGGCATGGCACGAGACGGCCACTGCAATCTGCTTGATGGCTAAGTCCTTGCCTGCCTCCAGCCACGAATGACCGGTGCCGCGCCTCGGCGCATCACGACGTCGAGCGCCGGCCACGGTGGACCGGCGCTGAGAGCGCTGAGGAGTTCACGAGCTGCCCGTTGCCCGTTCGGGAATTGGTCGCCCGGATCCCAGCGCCACGCGGCGACCATGGCAAGAACAAGGGCCCGGCACTCACTGAGCAGTTCTCGGTCAGCGTCCGCATAACGCTCGCTGACATCTTCGGGGACGTGGGCGAGGTCGAACTCGACCGGCCCACGGCAACACGTTTCGAGATCGATGAACAACGGTCCGGTCTTCGTGCTGAGCACGTTGCCCGGGTGCGGCTCGCCGTGCAATGGCTGCTCGGCAGCGCCGCGGTCGCGGATCGCTTGTGTCCGGCCCCGTAGCGTGTTGATGAGAAGCTCCCGATCCGCGTCGGCAAGCTCCGGAGTGAGGTTGCTGTTCTCCACTAGCTGCTGAGCCTCTGCCACTCGATCGGTGAAGTGCGGCGTCCTGACATCGAGCTTGCGCATGCCCGCATGCAGTCGTTCGAGCGCATCCGCGTAGTCGGCCGGAGAGACCTCCGGAGGTGCCACAGGTGTGTGGTAGGTCCACAGCGTGACGACGAAGCCATCACGCTCATAGACGCGCGGCTCTACTCGGGGTTCCAGGGCAGCCACCGGGCTCTCGGTTTCGGCGAGCCGCTGGGCAAGCTCGACCTCGAACTGTGCGGCCTGATGCGCTGTCGGTGCGACTCGGGCAAGGACGTCACAAGGCAGCAGGCGTACAGCGAGCCGGTTCGAATCGTGAAGAACGATCGCGTCGTCGGCGGTCAGGCCAAGCGTTGAGGCGGTCGACATGGCCGCAGCCAGCGCGCGCTGAATCTCAGAGGGCTGCATCCAGCTGATTTTCTCACCGCTGGAGAGCTCCACAGACCCGTCAGAACTTCTCTACCCATTCAGGGCGCGCGGAGCGCGCCGACCCTGGGCTGGCCGTTGATCTGAGCGAGTCGTCGTGCTGGTTTCCCTTGATCAGCCGGTCCTGGAACTTGCCGCGCAGTTTGTAGCGGACGAGGCCGTCATCGATGGCGAGAATCCCTCTCCCGTCCGGGCTGGTGTAGCCGACCGGCGCCACTTTGGCCGGGAGCGTGAATGGCTGCATGAAGCGCCCGGTCGCCAGCACGAGCTGGCGCATCGTGTGGTGTCCGGTAGATTCCCGACCTTCCGCCATGGCACCTGAGAGCGGGTGCCTGCCTGACCCGCGGCGAGCTACCCCAACACGTGCTCCCGCTGATGCCCGGGGTAAGAGTCGCCTGCGGTCGCGGTCACGGACGCGCCGACCGTGTCCGTCAGCTGGCTAGCAACGAGCGAACATATCGACGCTACGGATGAGAGAGCTCGGTCTGTCGTCCGAGCGGCCCGCTTGACACCTTCTGGACGAGCAGTGCCGTCATGATCTCCGCCAGCACCCCGGTGATCTTGATTAGTGTGCCCACAATCCAGACGTGACTCACGGGCCCTGCTGTGAACGACGACAGCAAGAAGAACGCCAGCATGCATGTCCACCATATTCCCGGCAATGCCGCCGGGTTTCCGCGCGCCTCGGCTGGCAGGCCGGCCCTCCAGATATCGGCCATGATCTGGAAGGGGAAGAAAAGGTTAAAGACGGGAGCGACCCAGACCCAGACGGCCCAGGCTGGCGATCGGCGCTGAGGCCAGCCGTGGCCATCCGCGTTGACCCGGGCGCGGTAGAACCAGATCACGAACATGACCACGGCCACGAAGACCCCGAAATTGCCCAGGCTTCCGAGCCAGGGCAAAGCGATCGCGCCAAGCCAGACCGCTGCATCCGCCGTCAGGACGATCACTAGCGGCGCCGCTAGCCGCTGGAGCGCATAACGCCCAGAGCGCGCCACAGGTACCGATGTAGTAGCCAGCTGGCCTGCTGGCAGCTCGTTGCCCGCGACCGCGGCACCAGCTCTTTCAAGCGCTTGCCAGACCTCCGGCAGATTGCGGTTTGTGATCGCAAGCTGGACCTGGCGGCCGCCGGACTGTCCGGTGATGACTATCCAGTCACGGTCAACCAGGCGGGACGGCATGCGACTGAACGCAATGGAGGTTTCGCATCCCCTGAATGCGAATTCCCTGAGTGCTTGGGGTGCGGAAACCATGAAGGCGCTGGTGCCTACGGTCAGCCGCTTGGTCCCCTGCAAGCGGATCCACCGGCCACCGGTGCCGCCGAACCCGAGCGTTCCGAGAAGGCTGGCGCGGTCGAGAGTTGTCGCGAAGCACACCTGCGCCTG
>JASHUE010000687.1:0-3784 GCA_030040195.1 Streptosporangiaceae bacterium
TGAGCCGGACGGTGGGTGCCGCGGGACCTAGGCGGGTGCTCGTGCTGCGCTGCCCGGACTGGCTCACCGACGCCGACGAGCCGGTCGCGGCCGGAGAAGCGGCGCGCGCATTCGAGCCGGTCGTCGCCATGATCGAGGAGTTCTGCCCGCAGGTCGAGGTCCTGCAGCCTGGCCTTGCCGCCATCACCGCGCGCGGACCGGCGCGCTATTTCGGCGGCGAGGCCGCGCTGGCGGCGAAGCTGGCCGAGTCCGTCTGCCTGCACGGGTACTCCTGTCAGGTCGGCGTCGCCGACGGTCTGTTCGCCGCCGGCCTGGCCGCGCAGTCCGGGCCCGGCGGCCTGTTGGTACCACCAGGCGAGACACAGCAGTTCCTGGCCGGGGTGCCGGTGGCGGCACTAGGAATCCCCGAGCTGACCGACCTGCTGCCCAAGCTCGGTATCCGCACGCTGGGCGAGTTCGCCGCACTGCCCGCTGCCGAGGCAGGCAGCCGGTTCGGCGCGCAGGGCACCATCGCCCACCGGCTGGCCCGCGGCCTCGACCCGCGGCCGCTGGCCTCGCAGCCACCGCGGCTTGACCTGTCAGTGCAGCAGGCCTTTGACCCGCCCGCCGAGCAGTCGGACCCAGTGATATTCACCGCTAAGGCGCTGGCCGACCAGATGCATGCCAGGCTGTCCGCCCGCGGCCTGGCCTGCGTGCGCTTGCAGGTGCAGGTGCTCTGCGAGGACGGCCGGGAGCTCACCCGGTTGTGGCGGCACGACGGGCTGCTGTCGGCACTGGCCGTCGCGGAGCGGGTGCGCTGGCAACTCGATGGCTGGCGGGCCGACCAGGACAGGGACAACGGGATCGGAACGGGCGGCATCACCCTGCTGCGGCTCGTCCCTGATCAGCTAGTCAGGGCGACCGGACACCAGCTCAGCCTGTGGGGCGACGCGGTGGTCAGCGACCGGGTGGCCAGGGCCGCCATCCGGGTGCAGGCCATGCTCGGCCATGCGGCAGTGACCCGGCCGGTGCTCTCCGGCGGGCGCATCCCGGCCGAGCAGGTACTGCTGGTGCCATTCGGTGACACCGGGACGCCGCAGCGCCCGGCGGATCAGCCGTGGCCAGGGCAGATCCCGGCGCCCGCGCCGGCCACCGTATACCCGGAGCCACGTGCCGCCAGCGTTGCTGACGACCGGGGTGCGATCGTGTCGGTCAGCGGACGCGCGCAGCTGTCCGCGCCGCCCGCCTGGCTGTCGGTCGAAGGCGGTCCGGTCCGCGCCGTCACCTGCTGGGCTGGCCCGTGGCCTATCACCGAGCGGTGGTGGCATCCGGGTGGGGCCCGCAGGCAGGCCAGGTTCCAGCTGATCACCGGTGATGGGAGCGCGTGGCTCGCGGTCCTGCAAGACGGCCAGTGGCTGATCGAGGCACGGTACGACTGACCACCCTGGCCACGGCCGCCTCCCCTTCGTGATCAGGTCTGCAGCGCCTTGACCATCATCAGGCACGGGTTGCCCGGGTCCCAGAGGCCGTGCAGTTCCTCCAGCGGCCGGAAGCCCAGGCTGACGTAGAACCGCCTGGTCAACTCGTAACCGGCGTCCGGGTTGCTCGGGCCGAGAGTCTTTACCTGGAGATACTCCACGCCGTCGGCCGCGAGGTCAGCCTCGAGTGCACGCACGAGCGCCCGGCCGGCACCGCGGCGGTGCACCGCGGGATCTACGGCTAGCAGGTGAATCTCGGCCGACTGCCGGAAATGGCGCCGGGCGAGGAGGACACCGGCCGGCTCGCCACGGCCGGGCCGGTCACCGGGCCAGGCCAGATAGGTGGGCAGCTGGCGGGCGGCCTCGATGTAGGCCGAGTTCGACGCCTCGATGCCGAACCAGCCCGGCAGCAGCCCGAGCAGGCGCTGAACCGTGCCCGGGTCCTGCCCGCCCGAGCTGACGAACCAGTCCTCGCTGGCGGCAATGGTCACGACAGCACCGTAGCCACGTCCTTCGCGTCCCGGCCACCGCGGGGCGGGCGCCCGCCAAGGTGCGCCGGATCCGGCACCGGCCCGTCTCCGGGCACCTCGCCCTCGCGGGGATGGCGCAGCATCGTGCGTGATTGACTGGCTGATAACGACATTATATATTGACCGTCAATGAAAACTGACATAGATGCTGCGCTGGACGCACTCGGTGACCCGAATCGCCGCAGGATCCTCGGGCGGCTGGCCGCCGCGCCCGCCGACGTCGCCCGGCTGTCCACCGGGATGCCCGTCGGCCGCACCGCCGTGTCGATGCACCTGCGGGTGCTTAAGGCCGCCGGGCTGGTCGCCGACCGCGCCGACGGGAACCGCCGGGTCTACCACCTCGAACCGGACGCGCTGCGCCAACTGCGCGATCACCTCGACTGGTACTGGGAGCGGTCGCTGGCGGCCTATCAGCGGGCCGCCGAGGCCCGGGCAAGGGAGCAGGACATGACGGAGCAGCCGGAGATCATCGTCGAGAAGACCGTGCGGGTGAACGCCCCGCTCGCGGTCGCGTTCGACGTCTTCATCGAACAGCAGTGGTGGCCAGTCGACACCCATAACCTGGCGGAGACGCCCGGCAGCGAGGTCGTGCTCGAGCCGTTCCCCGGTGGCCGGTGGTACGAGCGTGCACCCAACGGCACGGAAACCGACTGGGGCATAGTGCTGGACTGGCAGCCCCCGTACCGGCTGCTGCTGACCTGGCAGGTAAGCCCGCGCTGGACCTACGAGCCGGACCCGGCCCGCGCCTCGCAGATCGAGGTCACCTTCACCCCCGACGGCCCGGACGCGACCAGGGTTCACTTCACCCACCGCCACCTCGAGCGCTATGGCCCTCAGGCGGAGAGAATGCGCAAAATCCTTGACCAGAAGGGCGGCGGGCCGCTGGACGCCTTCGGCCGGCACATCAGTTCAGGGACGTCGTCAGCCGTGCTCCAGCAGACACAACAGTAGACGGGAAGCGAACCGATGACGGTCCAGTCCGTGATGCCCCACCTGTACACCGCCGACGTCGAGCGTGCCGTCGTCTTCTACCGCGACCAGCTCGGCGGCACGCAGACCTTCAGCGTCCCCCCAACCGGGCCAGCCCGGCACGTAGAACTCCGCCTCGGCGACACCACCATCGCCCTCTCCCACCGCGACGCCGTGACCAGGCATGGGCTGCCGGCACCCACACCCGGTCATCCGATGGAACTGACCATTGAGTGCGACTCGGCCGACGACATGATCACCGTTTTGCGCGCCCGCGGCACCCCGGTGCTGGTGGAACCGCACAACGGTTATGGCCACCGCCGGGCGTACGTGACCGATCCGGACGGCAACTGGATCGCGCTCATCAGCAAGCAGGCGTAGCTCAGGATCGGTCGGCGCAGTGCCGCCGTATCGTGTCGAGCACCAGGCGTGGCTCCCGGATGGTCGGGTAATGATCAACACCAGGCATCCTGATCAGCTCGCAGCCGGGAATGCGCGCGGCGGCCTGCTCGACGCACGCGATCAGCGCCGGGTTGTCCTTATCACCGACCAGCAGCACGGCGGGCGCACGCAGGTCGCCAAGCCGGTCAAAGGCCGGCTCGGCCTCCTGCTCGAACTGGTCGTAAGCCCACGCGCGTACGGCCGATCTGGCTAGCTCAGCCACGACGGGGTCAGGACCGGCCGCGCCCCACACCTCCAGGCAGAGCTCGACCAGGCCATCCTCGTCGGCTGCCTCTTCCAGCGCCGCGTAGCGGGCGTCGATCTCCGGCTGCTTAGGCCACTCATAGCCGCTGATGCCTGTGGACAACAGGACCAGCGACCTCACCC
>JASHUE010000688.1:0-2852 GCA_030040195.1 Streptosporangiaceae bacterium
GCATGTGATGGCTCATTGCGTGCCTCCCCGCGAGCCCTCGCCCGGCGAACCATGCGCGGAGTCGCCCTGCTGACTGGCTGCCAGCTTGGCACCGAGCGCGTAATACTCCTCCTCGGTGTCGCCCAGGCGCATCGGGTGCGGCGGCGCCTCCATCCCCGGCTGGAGCGGGGCGACCAGCTGCTCCTTGGTCCAGATCAGGCTCTCCCGGCTGTCATCGGCCAGCTCGTACTCGTTGGTCATGGTCAGCGCCCTGGTCGGGCAGGCCTCGATGCACAGC
Organism: Streptosporangiaceae bacterium; assembly: GCA_030040195.1. GTDB lineage: Bacteria > Actinomycetota > Actinomycetes > Streptosporangiales > Streptosporangiaceae > JAJYUU01. The sequence continues at coordinate 278 of JASHUE010000688.1, forward strand.
CCGCACAAGATGCAGCGCAGATAGTTGATCTGGTAGACGCGACCGTAGCGCTCGCCCGGCGAGTACCGCTCTTCCTCGGTGTTGTCCGCGCCCTCCACGTAGATGGCGTCGGCCGGGCAGGCCCACGCGCAGAGCTCGCAGCCGATGCACTTTTCCAGCCCGTCCGGCCACCGGTTGAGCTGGTGGCGGCCGTGGAACCGGGGCGCCGTGGGCCGCTTCTCCTCCGGATACTGGACGGTGTCGACCTTGTTGAACATCTGCCGGAAGGTGACGCCGAAACCCTTGATGGAATCGAGGAAGTCAGCCACTTCAGACCTCCTTTGCCGTGCTGTCGTCCACGCCGGTCCCGGCCAGCACCGCCTGCGACTCGTCCTGTACGCCGATGCCGTGGTAGTGCGGTAGATCCAGTGGCGGGGTTGGGAACGAGGGGCGTGTCGGCGGCTCGGCTCCCTGAGCTTCCTCTGGTTCTGGCTCAGCGGCTTGCGCCGCCTCCCGTTCGGCCCGCTGGGCTGCGGTGTCCCAGCGCAGCAGCAGCAGCAACAGGACCGCCATGATCAGGCCGAAGATGATGTACACGGCCGTGCTGCCGCCCTGCTGCCGCCACACCCTGGCCGTCGCAACGAGCAGCGTCCAGCCGAGCGCGGTCGGGATCAGCACCTTCCAGCCCAGGCGCATCAGCTGGTCGTAGCGGATCCTCGGCAGTGAGGCACGCAGCCAGATGAAGAAGAACAGGAACCCGAACACCTTGAGCAGGAACCACAGGAGCGGCCACCAGCCGTTGTCGAACGTCGGCCAGACTGACAGCGGCCAGAATGCGCGCCAGCCGCCGAGGAACAGCGTCGTCGCCAGCGCCGAGACAGTGATCATGTTGACGTACTCGGCCAGCTGAGTCATCGCGAACTTCAGCGACGAGTACTCGGTGTGGTAGCCGCCGACCAGCTCACCCTCGCCCTCGGGCAGGTCGAATGGCAGCCGGTTAGTCTCGCCCACCATCGTCACGAGGTAGATCAGGAACGACGGGAGCAGCAGGACCGCGTACCAGGATGGCCAGTGCCAGATGACTCCGAACAAGTGGAACTCGGGGCCGTGGATCTGCGACGCGACGATCTGCGAGGTCGACAATGAGCCCGCGAACAAGAACACGGGGACGAAGGCCAGGCTCATCGCGATCTCATAGCTGATCACCTGAGCCGACGAGCGGAGCCCGCCGAGCAGCGAGTACGGGGAGTTCGCCGACCAGCCGGCCAGCACGATGCCATACACGCCCAGCGAGCTCATCGCGATCACCAGCAGCACGGCTACGGGCAGGTCGGTGAGCTGCAGCGGCGTCCGGTGACCGAAGACCGAGACGATCGGACCCCAGGGGATCACCGAGAACGCGATGAACGCCGGGATGACCGAGACCGCGGGCGCGATCCAGAACAGGATCCGGTCGACACCGCGCGGGACGATGTCCTCCATAAACGCCAGCTTGATGCCGTCCATGAGGGTCTGCAGCAAGCCGAACTTGCCGGCCCGGTTCGGGCCCGGCCGCTGCTGCATCCGGCCGATGATCCGCCGTTCGGCCCAGATCGTGTACAGCGCGGTGATCAGCAGGAAGACGAAGACGACCAGCACTTTCAGGAGCATGATCCACCACGGGTCATGACCGAAGCTGGACAGCGTCGGGACATTGCTGGGTGACGTGGCAGCCACGACCATCATTCCGCGCTCCTCACCGTCACCTCGCTGCCGTGACCGGCGCCGAGCACCAGCCGGACGGCAGTGCCGGCCGAGTTGGTCGGCAGCCAGACGACCCGGTCGGGCATCTCGGCGATCTCCACGGGAACCGTGACCGCGCCGCGGGCGGTGGCCACGGTCACCTTGCCGCCGTCGGCCGTCCCGGCCTCGGACGCAGTCGCCGCCGACATCTTCGCGACGGCCGGGCGCGCCGTGCCGGCCAGATTCGGATCTCCGGCCTGCATCCGGCCTGCGTCGAGCAGATTATGCCAGGTCGCCAGCAGGGCTCGGCCCGGACCCGGCTCCACCGGCTGAGTTGTGCTGGCCCTGAGGGACGACCCGGAACCCCCCGGCGCGCGTGCCGGGGAGCGCGTCAGCAGCGCCAGCTCTCGGCGGGCCGAGTCGATATCGGGCAGGCCCAGGTGCACGTCCATCTCGTCGGCGAGCGCCGCCAGCACGTGGAGGTCCGACCTGACCGTCGGAACCGGGAGCGCAGCGGCGAACGAACCCGCCCGGCCTTCCCAGTTCACGAACGTGCCGGGCTTCTCCGCCACCGCGGCGACCGGGAAGATGACGTCCGCCCTGTCGGTCACCGCGCTCACCCGCAGCTCAAGGCTGACCACGAATCTCGTGGCCTCGATCGCTTCAAGCGCCGCCGCCGGGTCCGGCAGGTCCGCCGGGTCGACGCCGCCGATGATCAGAGCCTCGAGGTCGCCCCGCCGCGCGGCGGCCAGGATCTCGGTGGTGCCGTGGCCGGGGTCGGCGGGCAGCGATCCGACGCCCCAGGCGCGGGCCAGTTCCGACGCCGCCGCGGCGTTGCCGACGCGGCGCCCACCCGGCAGCAGGGTCGGCAGCG
>JASHUE010000689.1:0-6737 GCA_030040195.1 Streptosporangiaceae bacterium
CCTGATCAGCCAGAACGGCACCGGAACGTCGAGAAACTCCGGGTAGCCGTGCTCGTCAAGCTGGATCAGCTCAGGGACCAGGCGGGCGCACAGGCCGTGGCCGCTGCACCTGGTCCAGTCAACCGTCAGCCGGGTCTCGGACTGCTCGCGGCCGGGACGGTCGCCTGGCAGCGGCAGCACACCAGGCACGTCCCGGCCGCACCGGCCACGGAACATGTGTTCGGCGAGGTCATCAGAGAACGCGTCGAGCGCGGATACGACGAAGTTGGCCGTGCCGTCCGGGTGCGCGCAGGACCCGCGGCCCCTGACTCCGAATGCGGCTCGCCTGATCGCCTCAAGCTCGTCGACGCCGCCGGCCCCGGAGGCGACCGCAGCCAGCGACCTGGCCACCGATGGCAGGCCCAGCTTGCACGGGCCGCACTGCCCGGATGACTGCATGGCCAGGTAACTGGCCACCCTGGACACCTCGCCGAGCGGACAGCTGTCGACTCCGAGGACGAGCACGACCCCGGCGCCGAGCGTTCCGCCCGCGGCGGCGAGCCCGGCCCGGCTCACCGGGACCCGGTAGGCCTCGTCCGCGGTGAGCCACATCCCGTGGTAGCCGCCGACCAGGACGCCGCAGGCCATATCCGCCCCGCAGATATCCAGGACGTGACCAAGCGGGATGCCGGTCGGCACCTCCGCGACCGCCGGGTGGGCCACCGATCCGCCGATCGTCAGCAGCACCGTCCCCGGCTCCCGCTCCAGCCCCGCCGAGGCATAGCCGGCCGGGCCGAGCATGGCCAGGATCGCCAGCTGGGCGTAGGTCTCGGCGTTGGACAGCAGCGTGGGCAGGCCCTTGACCCCAGCGTCGCTGGTCTTGATGCTGGTGCCCGGCGGCAGCGCGGTCTTTCCGTTGAGCGCGTTGGTCAGGGCGGTGCTCTCGCCGGAGACGAACCGGTCGGGCACCGACACCACGCGCGTTATCCGGCTGATCGGACCGTCCGAGGCGACCGCGTCGCTGACCGAGTCCAGGTGGGGGCCGTCGCCCGCGACGGCAACGATGATCTGGCGGGCGTTCAGGGCCCTGGCCGCGATGACCGCGCCGTCCAGGACCAAGTGCGGGGACCTGGACAGCAGCATCTTGTCCTTGGCGCTTCCCGGCTCTCCCTCGGCGGCGTTGACGACCACGACAGGGCTGCGCTTGGCTTGCCTGGCCGCGGCCACCACGGCGCGCAGCTTGCGGTCGACGGGGAAGGCGGCGCCGCCCCGGCCGCGCAGGTCGACCTCCGCGGCGAACCGGATCAGGTCGGGCCCGGACACGACCGGCAGGTCGCCGAACTCGGCCCGGTGCGCGGCCAGGTCCAGCCGCGAGTGCCGGTCAAGTCCCGACGTGACCCGTGCCTGGCCAATCCTGATGACGGGCGGAATCGCCGGCACTACCACGGCCCGCCGTCTGAATAGGCGGCAGTGTCCCGCGTCCATGGCTGGCCGTCGTCGAGGTCAGCCTGGTCGTGTTCTGGCGGCAGATGGCGGGCAGGCGCTGAGCCGTTGGGACGTGGCCCGGCCGGGGCCGGGTTGGCCGCGCTCGGACCAGGCGGGAGCGCTCGCAGCGGCGGCGTGGCCGGGTACCCGCCCGGCAGGTAAGCGGCAGGCTCGTGCCCGGCCTGCGGGTACCCGATCTGCGGGTAAGCGGTGGGCGGGTACCCGGCCTGCGGGTACCCGATCTGCGGGTAAGCGGTGGGCGGGTACCCGATCTGCGGATAGGCGGTCGGCTGCGGCGGGCCCACCTGGCGCAGGACGCGCTCTGGCGTAGCCGCGCTCGGCGGCGCGAGGCGGCTCGGGTCGGCTGCGTTCCGCCCCCGGGCCAGGACGACGTAGCGGAACGTGAGTGCCAGCGCGACCAAGGCAAGGCACGCCCCGTAGCTCCAGTCGACATAGGGCTTGGCGTGGCGGCCGGCCAGCAGGCCGTGCAGGATCGCCAGCGGCCAGGCCGCGTACGTCGTGATGTGCACCGCGCGCCAGACCCACGGCCGCCGGCCCTTGGTGAATCGCTTCCGCAGCGCGCCGGTCACGATGATGATGACGACCAGGTCCGACGCAATCGTGCCAAGGCCCATGTAGAACGTGTTGCGGGCCGCCATGAACGGCACGAACCCGTCGATCAGCCTGGCCCGGTTCGCGAGAACTTCGAGCTCGATGTGGTTGGCGAGCGCGGAGATGCCGATCAGTGAGAGGGTCCGGTGCAGGGCCTGGGCGAAAATCCGCCGGTCCGGTGACATCACGACCCGGTCGGTGGCCAGCAGGCCGGCGGCGACCGCGGCGGTGAGGGCGATCAGCGCGAAGACGCCCGAATAGAACAGCAGGAACCTGGCGATGTCGCCGGCGGTCCTGGTGAGCTGGCCGGAGCCGCCTGCGCTGGCGATCTCGACGGCGAGCGCGGGCAGAAGCAAGCTGAGGACAGGGACTGACAAGATGAGGGCCGCGCGCTTGCGGCTGGCCGGCCGAGCCTGCCCAAGCCGGGCCACGCGTTTCGAACGGTGACGGCGGGGGTGCATTAGATCTCTACCACTCCTCGTTCGGCGAACGAATCGCGATCGTGACCGCAGCCGGTGCCGCGCCATGCACCTGGGCGGGGTTGCCGCGCACTTAAAATCCCGCTCTGAGAAGACTGTACTGGATTGGCGCAGGCACCGGATCGGGCTTGATGGAATTGCGCGCGCCCCGCGGTGCGCCCGCCGAGCCTGCGCGATCCTCCTACGACCCGGAAGGGACGGCGGCCCTGACTAGCCTCGGCACGGTCGCCGCGCACACCCTCCGCCACACAGTGCACCCACGTTACTAGAATCCGGTCCCGTGCGTGCGAAAGGCCCGCCGGCCGCCCGGCGGGCCTTTCGCAAAGGCTGGTGCTATCCCTCCCGGCCGAAGGCCTGGATCTCGGCAAGCTCGATTTCCGTCAGCTCGCGCGGGGTCTCGCCCCTGTCGACCTTCGCCCGCTGCACCTGCTGGCGGATGCCGTCCACGACCTCGGGGTTGGCCAGCGTGGTCACGTCACCGACATCGGCGAAGTTGGACACCGACGCGATGACCCGGCGCATGATCTTGCCCGAGCGGGTCTTGGGCATGTCGGGGACGATCCAGACGTTCTTCGGCCGGGCGATCTTGCCGATCTCGTCCTCGATCGCCTTGGTGACCTTAGCTTCCATCTCCGGGCTGGCGTCGAGGCCGGGCTTGAGCGGGACGTATACCTCCACCATCCGGCCGCGGATGTCGTCGATCACCGGGACCGCCGCGGCCTCGGCGATCTCCGGCACGGTCAGGGCGGCCGACTCGATCTCCTTGGTGCCGAGCCGGTGGCCGGCCACGTTGATGACGTCGTCGACGCGGCCGAGGATGCGGTAGTAGCCGTCGGCGGCCTGCACCGCACCGTCGCCGGCGAAGTACGGCCAGTCGTGCCAGTCCTTGCTGTCGGGATCGGCGTTGTACTTGCGGTAGTAGACGTCCAGGAAGCGCTCGGGCTGGCCCCAGACCGTCTGCATGATGCCGGGCCACGGGTTGCGGATGCAGATGTTGCCGGCCCGGCCGCTGCCCTTCGGCACCTCGTTGCGGTCCTCGTCGTAGATGACGGGATAGATGCCGAGTACGCCCGGGCCGCAGCTACCGGGCTTCATCGGCTGCAGGCCGGGCAGCGTGCTGCCGAGGAAGCCGCCGGTCTCGGTCTGCCACCACGTGTCGACGATGGCGGCCTCGCTCTTGCCGACGAAGCTGTGGTACCAGCGCCAGACCTCGGGCTCGATCGGCTCGCCCACCGTGGTCATGTGCTTGAAGTGGTAGTTGTACTTCAACGGCTCTTCCGGGCCCACCTTGCGGAGCATCCGGATCGCGGTCGGCGAGGTGTGGAAGATGTTCACGCCCAGCTTCTCCGCGATGCGCCATGGCCGTCCGCCGTCGGGATAGTTGGGCACGCCTTCGTAGATCACCGTCGTGGTGCCGAGAGACAGCGGGCCGTAGACGATGTAGGAGTGGCCGGTGATCCAGCCAATGTCGGCCATGCACCAGTACACGTCGCCGGGGTGAATGTCCTGGTAGTACTTCGACGTCCCGGTCACGTACGACATGTATCCGCCGGTGGAATGCTGAGCGCCCTTGGGACGGCCGGTGGTGCCGCTGGTGTACATCAGGAACAGCGGCGCAGTCGAGTCCATCGAGACCGGCGCGACTTCCTGCCCTGCGTACTTGCCGATGACGTCGTCGACGAAGAAGTCCCGGCCGTCAGCCATCGGAGTCTGGGACGCGTACTGCCCCTGGTGGCGGCGCCACACGAGTACCTTGTCGACCTCCTGGTTCTGGCGCGCGGCCTCGGCAACCGCCTCGTCGGCCTTGACCTTGTGGTCGGTGACCGAGCCGGCGCGGTAATAGCCGTCCATCGTGATCAGGACCCGGCTGCCGGAGTCGGCGATGCGGGTGCCGCACGCATTGCCGCTGAAGCCGCCGAATACCTGCGAGTGAATGACCCCGATGCGGGCGCACGCGAGCATGGTGATTGCCAGTTCCGGCACCATCGGCATGTGCAGGGTCACGCGGTCGCCGGTCTTCAGGCCGGCGAAGTCCTGCAGGAGCGCGGCGAACTCGTTGACCCGGCGCAGCAGCTCCCCGTAGCTGATGAACACGGTCTCGTCGCTCTCGAGTTCGGGCACCCAGATGATCGCGGTCTTATCCGGGTTAGCCGCCGCGTGCCGGTCGACGCAGTTGTAGCTCGCGTTTAGCTTGCCGCCGACAAACCACTTCCAGAATGGGGCGTTGCTCGTGTCCAGGACGGTGTCCCATTTCTTGTCCCACTCGAGCAACTCCGCGTATTCGGTGAAGCAGTCAGGGAACTTGTCCTCACTGAAGCGCTCCAGGATCGCCGGATCATTCGCGTTGGCCTGCTGCACGAATGCCGGCGGCGGCGGGTAGTACTCCTCCTCGCGCCAGTGCACAGCGATCTGGGACTCAGAGACTTCCTTATCCGAGCTCTCGGTCATTCCTGTCCTCCACGCGGAGCTAAATCGGCGCACGGCCAGACGCCGGGCGAACAGCCGTGATGGGCTGAGCCGCGGTGTGAGCTCTGCACGTCGCAGCTTGGTCGAAAGCTGCTGATCCCAGGCACCAGTCGGCTATGGCCGACATCGCTGTCATGGGCGCCCTCACACGTTACGGCAATCCCAATCGTAACGCTGAGGGACAACAGGGAACAGGCCCGTCAGGCTGGCCCGCGCGCAGGTAGCTGACGGGTATCAGTCCTGGCAGGACAGGTTGACATCGCCGCGATCAACGGTATGTTTCTGCCCAGTCCAGCACTGGCCAGCAGGTCAGGGTGGCTGGCCGGGCCGAGGCCGCGCCGCGAGGTGGTCTTCGTGCCGGCCCCGCGGTATTCCGCGGCGAGCCCTGTTCTGGCGGGGGGTTGGATCCGGGAGGGGCCTGGGCACCCAGTAGACAACGGAGGCGATCCCGCTGCCGACGGGACGCGCTCCGGTCCGAAGGGAGTCCCAGGCCCTCTTCCCAGTTCGGCGGCGGGCGAGCGGGCAGGCCGGGTTACGATCAGGGATCCGCGGTGAGCCTGCCGGGCCGGTAGTGTTCAACGCAACGGGCGACACCCAGCGGATGGCAGCGCGCCGGGAGGACGACGGAAAGTGCTGAGACCACGTTGTGCCGGCGGGCGCGAGTCGGTGCACGGGGCCGGGGCGAGCCGGTGACGGCAGGAAGCCGGCAACGCGCTCCGGTGGAGCGGGTGGCCGTCATCATCCCGACGTACAACGAGCGCGAGAACCTCGATCAGATCGTGGCCCGCCTGCGCTCCGCCGTGCCGGCCGCGGACATTCTCGTCGCGGACGACAACAGCCCTGACGGCACCGGCGACATTGCCGAGAAGCTCGCGCTGACCGACGAACAGGTGCACGTCATGCACCGGCCGGGCAAGCAGGGGCTCGGCGCCGCCTACCTGGCGGGCTTCGGCTGGGCGCTTGAGCACGGCTACGACGCGGTCGTCGAGATGGACGCCGACGGCTCGCACGACCCGGCCGAGCTGCCGGCGCTGCTGGCCGCGCTCGCCGACGCCGACCTTGTGGTCGGCTCGCGCTGGGTGCGGGGCGGTACGGTGCGCAACTGGCCCAGGTCGCGCGAGATGTTGTCTCGCGGCGGCAACGCCTACGCGCGCATCATGCTGGGCTTGTCGGTGCACGACGCCACGGGCGGCTTCCGGGCGTACCGCGCCGCCGCACTGCGCGCGATCGCGCTGCACGCCGTCACCTCGCAGGGCTACTGCTTCCAGATCGACCTGACTTTGCGGGCGGTGCGGGCCGGGCTGGAGGTCCAGGAGGTCCCGATCACGTTCACCGAGCGAACCCGCGGCCGCAGCAAGATGAGTCACGCGATCGTGGCCGAGGCGCTGTGGCGGGTTACTCAGTGGGGGATCGCGGGCCGGCTGGGTCGCCGCCGGTCGTGACGCCGCCTCACACGGTCGCGCGCGGCTGGTCAGGTACGCGCTGTGCCGTGCGCGCCGGCTCAGGCCGGGCGGCCCGCCGGAACCCGCGCAGCGCGAACCCGGCCAGGCCCAGAGCTGTCAGGCCGGCGATCACATAGATGTTGCCGGCCAGCAGTTGCGTGCCGCGTGCCCCGTATCCCTGGACGACCGATGCCGGCACTAGGCCGGGCGGGAACAGGAAGAACGACGCGGCCAGCGCCGCCGCAGCGGCCGGCCAGGCCCAGCGCTGCCAGGC
>JASHUE010000690.1:0-5065 GCA_030040195.1 Streptosporangiaceae bacterium
CGGCCAGCCGTGATCGCGCCGCAGGCGCACGGCCTTACGGTCGCCGGACTTGAGCGGCCGCGGCAGCCTGCTCAGGCCTGGGTCCACGCTTCGCTCTGCTCCCAGAGTTGCTTGCCGAGTTCGGGGGTCGCCACCGGGCTCGGGGCTCGCTCGGCGGACTTCTCGTAATAGCGGCCGGTGACCCCGGCCAGCTCCGGTGCGGTCGCGCAGTACAGCGAGGTCTGCGCGCCCTGCTCGGTGGTCAGCATGCGCCGGGTGATCAGCGGCCGGACCGGCCAGGGCACCCGCCGCCAGATGTCGGACGCGACCACCCCCGGGTGCAGCACGTAGCTGGTCACGCCGGTGCCCTCTGTGCGCCGGCCAAGCTCCTGGCTGAATACGACGTTGCACAGCTTCGAGACCGCGTACTGGTGCATGCCGGTGATGCCGCGGCCGCGGCGGCGCAGGGCCCCGAAGTCGATGCCCTTGGCCTGGTAATGCGCGTCGCTGGCGACGGTGACGACCCTGGCGCCGCTGTCGGTCAGGCAGCCGAGCAGGGCCGTGGTGAGCGCGAAGTGACCGAGGTGGTTGACGCCGAACATCAGCTCGAAGCCATCGGCGGTCAGGCCTTGCCGGCCCGCCACCCCGGCGTTGTTGATGAGCACGTGCAGCGGCTGCCGCTGTGCGAGGAAGGCCTCGGCCGCCGCCCGCACCGAGCCGAGATCGGCCAGGTCAAGCGGCAGGAAGCGGACCGCCTCATTGCCGGTTTTCGCGATGATGCCTGCCGCCGCGGACTCGCCCTTGGCCCGCGACCTGCACGCTAGGTACACCTGCCCGCCGCGGGCCGCCAGCGCGCTGGCGGTGGCCAGTCCGATTCCGGTATTGCCGCCGGTGACCAGAAACGTCTGCCCGGAAAGGTCGCCCATACCCGCCTCGCCTCGTGGATGTGCCCAGCGGGCCTCGACGCCGCCGAGAGCCGCTTCACCGGAACCGGCTCCGAGCCTAGTCTCGAAGGACCGGAGCAGCACAGGCCAGCGGCACGGCAGGCACCCGGCCCGTCAGGAAAATTAGGTGCGCTGCCGTGGCGGCCCGTTCTAGCCTGGCTGCGTGCCCATGATCGGCAGCCGCGCGAGCAGGCTGCGAACGAAGGCGACAACGCCAATCCTCGGCGAGCGCCGCTTCCTGAATGCGTCGGAGGAAGCGGCGGGACAGACGGCGCGTGACCCGCTCCTCCCGCATTCCGCGAGGTAAGTTCCGGCACGCACTGGCTCCTCCTGCCATGTCAGGCCAGGAGGCACGCGATGCCAGCCCCGTATCGCCCAGTCCCAGATCCAGCAGGACTGATGCCTGCAGGACCGAAGCACCCCAGGGTCAGGGAATTCCTGGCCAGCAAGCGCCGCCCGGGCCATGACCAGGCCGACCCCATCGCCTACGTGGGCTCGTGGATGATCACAAAGGCGCTGGCTGCCGGCGTAAGGCTTCGGGTCGTCTATGTCTGTCCCGCGCTCCTGCCTTCCGCGGCGCTCGCGCTGGTATCGCAGGCCGTCGGCCAGGGCGCCGAGGTCTACCAGGTCAGCGAGAAGGTCATGTCCCGGCTGACCGACCGCGCCCGTCCCGACGGCATTGCCGCCCTCGGCCTTGCCCTGGCACCCACGCTGGGCGACATCCGCATCGGGCCGGGCAGCCGGGTGATGATCGCCGACGGCTGGGATCTGCCGGGCAATCTCGGCACCCTGATCCGATGTGCCGACGGGGCCGGGGCCTGCGGAGTCCTGGTAATCGAGCCAGGCTTTAGCCTCAGCCACCCACTCATCGTCAGGGCAAGCATGGGCGCCGCCCTCACAACTCCAGTGGTCGCTGCCGACAGAACCGCGGTCCGGCAGTGGTTGCGCGCGCGGGCCTTCCGCGTAGTCGCTGCAGATCCGGCTGGTAGCGATACGTACTGGGAGATTGACTATCGCGGCCCGCTCGCGATCGTGGTAGGAAGCGAACGACGCGGCCTGGCGCCGGACTGGCTGGCTGCAGCGGACAGCATCGCCGCGATCCCCATGCTGGGCAGCTGCGACTCGCTCAATGCCGCCGTAGCAGGCGCGTTGCTGCTCTACCAGTCGCTCGCGCAGGCCGCAGGCGCTACTTCAGCCCATCGCGCCATGGCATCCGCCCGCACCCTGAGCGTCACCTCGCCGCCCAGCTAACCTCACGCCAGGACCGGGTGGTTGACTCTGGGCTATGCGCCTGGACCCTGCTCAGGCCCGGAGCCGGTTCGCCGCGGCGCCAGTGCTACGGCTTGCGACCGCCGGAGCGGACCGCCAGCCGCACCTGGTGCCGTGTACGTTCGTCGTCGACGACGCGGGCCGCGTCGCGATCGGCATCGACAACAAGCCGAAGGCGTCGGCGCGGCTGCGGCGGCTGAGCAACATCGGCGAGAACCCGCGCGTCAGCATGCTGGTGGATCACTACACCGACGACTGGACGCAACTGTGGTGGGCGCGGGCCGACGGTACCGCCGTCGTCGAGCTAGCCGGCGACGACCACGCCTCCCACTGGCGACTCCTCGTCGCCAAGTACCGGCAGTACGGCGGGCAGGCCCAGGGCGGCCCGGTGATCGCCGTGACCGTCGGGTCATGGTCGGGGTGGTCATTCGCCTGACGCCACGGCAAGGCGACGGGGCCGAGCAGGCCGGACACAGCTCGTTCCCGCCAGAAACTTGTTTGTGCACGTGCCGAGGCCGTCGGTACGGTGGCCACGATGATCAACTATGAGTGGCGCGGCACGGTGCGCAATCCCGAACTAAACGCGCTGCACGCGGAGGGCTTCGGTCATCGCGTGCTCGACGACGACTGGGAAGCTCAGCTCGCCGGGCACAGCCTGGGCTGGGTCTGCGCCCGCGACGGCGGGACGCTGGTGGGCTTCGTCAACGTCGCCTGGGACGGCGGCGTGCACGCGTTCATCCTGGACACCCTTGTCGCGACGTCGGCTAGGCGCCAGGGGATCGGCACCAAGCTCGTGGCGGTCGCGGCCGAGAACGCCCGCGCGGCCGGGTGCGAATGGCTGCACGTCGACTTCGACGACGAGTACCTCGCCCGGTTCTACTTCGGCACTTGCGGATTCCAGCCGACCACGGCCGGCCTGATCCAGCTCTAGCGGCTGGTGCGCCCGACCGGGCGGGGTCGCAGTTAGGTCAGTGCGCTTTTGATCAGTTGTAGCGCGGGATGCCAGTATTCGCGACGAGCGCCGTCACGGTCAGGTAAACCGGACCGCGCTTGGCACAAGCAGTGAACGAGAACGGAATCTGCATTCCGCCGTGAGTTCCCGGCGCGACGACGCGCAGCGCGAAAGCGGTCGCAGGGCGGCACACCGATGTGGACCACCCGCCAACCGTGATAGCCAGCTGATAGTGCGCTGTCCCGCCCGGTGCGATCGAGACGGGCCGGGTCAGGAAGCGCGAGTCCCGCCCGGCTGCGCTGCCAAGTTGCCGGCCGCTGTCGTTCAGGGCCGTAACGCTGGGGAAGCCGTCGAGCGCGCACGCGTGCCTGGAGATGTTTGATATCTCGAACTCGTAATAAGCGGTGAGAGCGGCCAACCCGTCTGAGGGCAACGCTGCCCACGCGGTGAGCTGCGAGCGGCTGCACGTCGGCAGTGCGGCCACGGCTCCGGGCCCGGCCGCTGACGGCACGGCCCCATCGGCAACGGCCAGAGCCGCAACGATCAGAGCGGCCACGGCCGCCAGCGCGGCGGCGAGAAGCTGCCACCAGCGAACGGTGAACTTCATCTGGGCTCCTCCGGCGAAAGCAATGACATCTCTTGAGACATCAGCTAACCCCAGAGGGTTAGGCCCGAATTTGCTCGGTTACAGACGCGGCCTGCGTGGGCCGCTAGGCCGCAGCCGTCAACTCGTCCTGGGCTTGCTGGTCCAATTCGATGCCAGCGACGGCAAGATTTTCCTCTAGGTGCCGCACCGACGATGTGCCGGGAATGAGCAGGACATTGGGCCGCAGGCTCAGCATCCAGGCGAGCGCAACCTGCGCTGGGGTATGGCCGAGTCGCTGTGCGGTCCTGACCACCTGCGGACTTCCCAGGACCGCATTGTTCGGGCTAAAAGCCGACCCCAACGGGAAGAACGGAACGAAGGCTATCCCGCGCGCCCAGCACTCCTCGAGCACGGGGGTGATTCGCGCGACCGGAGCGCCACAGAACCGATCGGGTCAGCTGCCCTCTGATCACCCGTCCTCGCCCGAGCGCTCAGCCGGGGTCACCTAGCGATAGCTGCCTTACGACGCGGGCTGCTGAACCGGGTGGCGCGGTGGCGTCGACGGTCGGAAGAAAGGCGCAGCGAGGCCTAGGACCATTGTTCCCACGAGGAGTACGACGGCCGCGAGACCGGGCGTGTACCATCGCAATTCCTCGAACGGGGTGTTTGGCAGAGTGAATGACCAGAGTAGAAATGCGATCGACGCAATGATCATGTGCAACCATGGCCAGTTGCGCGGCGCTGCGGGCATGGACTCACCAAGCCCGTGAATCTTGGCAGCGAAAAGCGCCCAGGTTGTAGTAGGAGTCAAGACGAGCAGGACCGCGAGCAAGACCCATTGACCGGTCCCGGGTTTTGATCCTGCGGCGTGAATTGCAGCAGTCGCGGCGACATACACGGTGACGATCTCTGTGGGAATGTAGGTCACAATCGAGTCGGCTGCCTGGCGAACGCCGCCCCGACGGCGGGCCGGCTCCCTTCGCTCCGCGAAAGCCTCGTGCAGGGTTTGCGCGTCGCCCTGCCGCAAAAGCCGATCCTCGACGGCGCTGGTGGTCATGGCATCTAGGCTCATCTGCGAAGTAACCCCTCTTTAGACGTTGTCACTGTCGAGTCGGAATCCGTGCATCAGGCTCGCGCTACCGGCCTTCCGGCAATTGGGCATGATCTGGTCAAGCTTTGTCAAGCTCTTAGAGGGCTCAAACGCAGGGCAAGCAAACTACTCGCTCAATACCCTGTGAGTCGGTCAACGCCGCTTTGTCTCGGCCAGATTGACCGCGGCCCGGAATCCGACCGCAGCCGTCCTAGTGAGCAGTGCGTGCGAAAAGCTTGAGCATT